>CAZOIB010000150.1:0-12481 GCA_964579785.1 uncultured Lysobacter sp.
ATGCCATTTGTCTTCCCTCAGTTACCCACACCCCGGCCCTCTCCCGGAGGAGAGGGAGGAGTCAATGTGCCGCCCACTGGACGGAGTTGAGATCGATGCCATCCTTGTACATTTCCCACAGCGGGCTCATCGCGCGCAGCTTCCCGATGCGTTCGTGGATGAGCTTAACCGCGAAATCGATGTCCGCCTCGGTGGTGTAGCGGCCGATGGTGAAGCGGATGGAGCTGTGCGCCAGCTCGTCGCTGCGGCCCAGCGCGCGCAGCACGTAGGACGGCTCGAGGCTCGCGGAGGTGCACGCCGAACCCGAGGAGACCGCGAGCTCCTTCATTCCCATGATGAGCGATTCGCCCTCCACGAAGTTGAAGCTCACGTTGAGGTTGTGCGGCACGCGCTGCTCGAGGTCGCCGTTCACGTACACCTCCTCGAGGCCGCGCACGCCGGTCAGCAGGCGGTCGCGCAGCATGCGGATGCGCTCGTTCTCGGTGGCCATCTCCAGGCGCGCGATGCGGAAGGCCTCGCCCATGCCGACGATCTGGTGCACGGGCAGCGTCCCGGAGCGGAAGCCCTTCTCGTGCCCGCCGCCGTGCATCTGCGCCTCCAGGCGCACGCGCGGCTTCCTGCGCACATAGAGCGCGCCGATGCCCTTGGGCCCGTAGGTCTTGTGCGCGGAAAAGCTCATCAGGTCCACCTTGAGCGCGGCGAGGTCGACGGGAACCTTGCCGGTGGCCTGTGCGGCGTCGACATGGAACAGCACGCCCTTGGCCCGGCAGATCTCGCCGAATTGCGCGATGGGCTGGATCACGCCGATCTCGTTGTTCACCAGCATCACGGAAGCGAGGATGGTGTCGGGGCGCAGCGCGGCCGTGAACTTCGCGGGATCGACGAGGCCGTCCGGCCCCGGGTCCAGGTAGGTGGCGGAGAATCCCACGCGCTCCAGCTCGCGCACCGTGTCGAGCACCGCCTTGTGCTCGGTCTTCACGGTGACGATGTGCTTGCCCTTGGCGGCGTAGAAGTGCGCGGCGCCCTTGAGGGCGAGGTTGTTCGACTCGGTGGCCCCGGAGGTCCACACGATTTCCTTCGCGTCGCAGTTAACGAGCTTCGCGACTTCGAGGCGCGCGTTCTCGACGGCCTCCTCGGCCTCCCAGCCGTAGGCATGGCTGCGCGAGGCGGGATTGCCGAAATGCTCGGTGAGCCAGGGAATCATCTTCCCGGCCACGCGCGGATCCACCGGCGTCGTGGCGGAGTAGTCGAGGTAGATCGGGTAGTTGCGGTCGGTCATGGTCGTGGCGTCGCTAACGCGGTTCAGACGGTGATGGTCGGGCCGTCCGCGCGCGAGGAGCGCGTGCGGGGTGCCACGACGGAAACGGGTTTGGTGCGCTGCTTCTCGACCAGCTGCGCGAGCGACACGCGCGACAGGAAGCCGTGCACGGTGGCGTTCAGCTCCTCCCACAGGTCGTGCGTCATGCAGCGGTGGTTGTCCTGGCAGTTTTCCTTGCCGCCGCACTGCGTGGAGTCGATCGACTCCTCCACCGCATTGATGATGTCCGCGACGGTGATCAGGGCCGCCTCGCGCGCGAGGAGATAGCCGCCGCCGGGGCCGCGCACGCTGTCCACCAGCGAACGGCGGCGCAGCTTTCCGAACAGCTGCTCGAGATACGAGAGCGAAATCCGCTGCCTTGCGCTGATGCCGGCCAGCGTCACCGGTCCCTTGGTCGAATGCAGCGCCAGGTCGAGCATCGCGGTGACCGCAAACCTGCCTTTGGTGGTGAGTCGCATCGCTTCCTCGTCGGGGGGCGGCCGGGCAATCCCGACCGAATGACTCAAGTATAGAAAAGCCGACGGATTTGGTCAACTAATGCCGTGATCAATGGCTTTTACCCGTGGTAGTGACGCGATCCGGACCCACATCCCCCTGTTTTTCCTCGCCTTTCCGCTCCAGGGCCTCGAGACGGTGCAGGAGCTCGGCCAGCCTCCCGTCCATGTCCTCGGACTTGGACCCGAGTGACTGCAGCACCTGGTTGAGCGGGTCGTCCAGGCTGCCGCTGACGGCATACGCATCGAACGTCATCAGGGAGGCGGTGTGCTCCTCGACGATGCGCGCGGGTATCCCGACGACCGTCACGCCCGGAGCCACCGGCTTCACCACCACGGAATTGGAGCCGATCCGGGCGCCATCGCCAACCTCGAATGGCCCGAGGATCTTGGCGCCCGCCCCGACCACCACGCCCTTGCCGAGCGTCGGGTGGCGCTTGCCCTTGTTCCACGAGACGCCACCCAGGGTCACCTGGTGGTACAGGGTGCAATCGTCGCCGATCACCGCCGTCTCGCCGATCACCACACCCATGCCGTGGTCGATGAAAACGCGCCGCCCGATCGTCGCGCCCGGGTGGATTTCGATGCCGGTGAGAAAACGCGAAAGGTGCGACACCACGCGACCGAGCCACTTCAGGCCCATTCCCCAGAGGGCATGCGCAAGGCGGTGGAAGGTCAGCGCGTGGAAACCCGGGTAGCAGGTCAGGACCTCCCACACCGTTCGGGCGGCGGG
Source organism: uncultured Lysobacter sp. (assembly GCA_964579785.1). Lineage (GTDB taxonomy): Bacteria > Pseudomonadota > Gammaproteobacteria > Burkholderiales > Usitatibacteraceae > FEB-7. Next base: position 2,546 of record CAZOIB010000150.1, read on the forward strand.
GTCGCGGTCGAAGACGCAACGGATGTCTTCGCGGGTCCTGTCGAACATGGCAATGCGGGCTCTCTCTCGGGCGGGAACCTGGGAATCTACTATCCTTCCCCACCCATGCGCCAGTTCGCCAAACAATACCGCGACTTCTTCCGGCAGCCCGGCGTGGCGAAGCTGATGCTCGTCGCGCTGCTCTCGCGCATGCCGATCGGCATGGGGGGCCTGTCCCTGCTCATGTTCTGCCGCGAGACATTCGGCTCGTACGCGCTGGCAGGGGGCATCTCCGGAATCTACTTCGTGGCGATGGCCGTGGGCGCGCCGGTCCAGGGCCGCCTCATCGACCGCTCGGGCCCGTGGGTCGTCCTCATCGTCACCGGCATCGTGCAGCCGCTCTCGCTCCTGGCGATATACATCGCGGCGCGGGCGGAGGCCGGCTACGCCGCCATCGCCCTGGCGGCTGCCCTGGCGGGCCTCTTTGCCACGCCGATCACCGGGCTCACCCGCACCCTCTGGCGCCACCTCTTCACGAAGGAGGAGGACCGGCGGCGCGCCTTCGCGATCGACGGCGTGCTCATCGAACTGAACTTCACCGTCGGGCCGGCCATCGTCGCCGTGGTACTGGCGACCGCCGGCGCGACCGCCGCTTTCCTGCTCTCGCTTGCCGTCACCGTGGTCGCTTTCCTCATCTTCGTCGCCTCGCCCGCGCCGCGTCACTTCCGCGCCGAGGCGCACGCCGACCGCCACCTGCTGGGCCCGCTGACCGATGCGCGGCTACTGCTCGTCCTCGCGGGCTCCTTCGGGCTGGCCTGCGGTTTCGGCCTGATCGAGGTGGGCTATCCCGGCTACGCCACGGCGCTCGCGGTGCCGGCCTTCGGCGGGATCCTGCTCTCCGTCTGTTCGGCCGGAAGCGCGGTGAGTGGCGCCATCTTCGGCGGCATCACCCTGCGCGCGCCGATCGAGCGCCAGTTCGTCGTCGCCACCGGTCTCATGGCCGTGCCGATGCTGCTGCACTACTACGTCGACGAGCGGGTGCTCTTCGCCGCCGTGGCCTTTCTCGCCGGCATGTGCATCGCGCCCAGCATGGCCTGCCAGTCGGTCCTGATATCGCGTCTCGCACCCTCGCGCTACGCCACGGAAGCGTTCACCTGGTCGTCCACCTGCATCGTCGGCGGGCTGGGCGCGGGAATGGCTTTCGGCGGCTGGCTCATCGAGACGCAGGGGGTCAAGACGCCCTTCCTGGCCGGAACGATCATCATGGCCGTCGTCTCCCTCACCGCCCTGTCCCCCAAAAAGGCGAAAAAGGGGCCAGGCTCGAATTAGTCCCGAATTAATGGACCAATTCGTGAAAACCGAGCCTGGCCCCTTTTCTACTTCTTCGTGAAGGAGTCGAGCATGCCGTGCAACAGCGCCACTTCTTCGCTCTCGAGGTCGAGGCGCGCCGCGAGGCGGCGCATCCGCTCGTCGAGGCGTCCCGGCGCGGCGGGGTCGAGATGGCCGTTGGCCACGAGCGCTGCGTTCAGGCGCGCGTGCAGCGCTTCCAGCTGGGCGTTGGTCGCCAGCTTGCGTCGCGGACGCTCGGGAACCCGGAATGCCGAGGCGGCCAGGGCGAGTTCGTAACACACGACCTGCACCGCCGCCGCGAGGTTGAGAGACGAATACCCGGGATTGGCCGGAATCGACGCAAGCCTCTGGCAGGCGAGCAGTTCCTCGTTCGAGAGCCCCGAAGTCTCGTTGCCGAACACGAGCGCCACGGGCCCCTGGGCCGCCGCCGCAACCGCCTCCGGCGCGCCGGAACGCCAGTCGCGCGCCGGGTGCGCAAGATCACGCCCGCGCGCGCTGAAACCGAAGGCGAGCGTGCGGTCGACAAGGGCCGCGGCGAGCGTGGGCACGACACGCGCGCGCTCGAGCACATCCGCGGCGCCCGCGGCGAGCGCCGTGGCCTCCGGATGCGGGAAATGCCGGGGCGCCACGAGGACCAGGTCCCCGAGCCCCATCGTCTTCATCGCGCGGGCCGCGGCGCCGATGTTGCCGGGATGGCTGGTCCGCGAGAGAACCACCGCGACGCGCGCGAGGGGATGTCGTGCCTTCATCGTATAATTCTGCCTGACGACACTCTCCGGCGCCCCGTCTTCGCGGCGGCGCCCGCGCTCTTTCCCATGCATCCGATGCTCAATACGGCCATCAAGGCCGCGCGCAAGGCAGGCTCGATCATCACTCGCGCCTCGTCCGACCTCGAACGCCTGACCATCCGGCGCAAGCAGCACAACGACTTCGTGACCGAGGTCGACCACGCGGCCGAGGACACGATCATCCGGACGCTGCGGGAGGCCTATCCGGCGCACGCCTTCCTCGGCGAGGAAAGCGGGACGTCCTCCCCGGCGAAGGAAAGCGACTACCTGTGGATCATCGATCCTCTCGACGGCACCACCAACTTCCTGCACGGTTTCCCGCAGTACTGCGTGTCGATCGGTCTCAAGCACAAGGGCGTGCTGCAGCAGGCGGTCGTCTACGACCCCAATCGCAACGAGCTCTTCACCGCCACGCGCGGTGCCGGCGCCTTCCTCAATGACCGGCGCATCCGCGTGACCTCCCTCGACCGGCTCGAGGATGCGCTGATCAGCACCGGCTTCCCATTCCGCGAGTTCGCCCACTTCGACGAGTACCTGCGCATGTTCGGCGCCATGACGCGCCGCGTGGCGGGCATCCGCCGCCCGGGTGCGGCCGCGCTGGACCTCGCCTGGGTCGCCGCCGGACGCACCGATGGCTTCTGGGAAATGGGGCTCTCGCCCTGGGACATGGCTGCCGGCGCGCTGCTGGTGCGCGAGGCCGGGGGCATGGTGGGGGACTTCGAGGGTGGCGACACGTTCCTCGAAAGCGGCCGCATCGTGGCCGCCTCTCCCAAGATCTTCACGCCGCTGCTGCAGGTGCTCACGGCGCGTTCCTGACTTCCGGCCGGCCCGGGCACGGCCCGGCGCCGCCCTCAGGAGAACAGTCGCTGGAGCACCGCGCCGACGGACAGCAGGGCGCCGAATGCCAGTTCGAGCTTCACCGTCCGGAACAGGAGGAAGTTCCACGCCGGCCCCGCGGGCAACTCGCGGAAATCCACCTGCAGGCGCCACGCGAACGGCAGCAATGCGAGCGGCGCAAGCGGGCCCGGACGAGCTTCGATCGCCGCCATCGCCACCACGATCGCGAACGGCGACCACAACATGAGCGCATAGAGCTTCGCCGACGCGCGCTTGCCGAAGCTCGCCGCAAAGGTGCGCCTTCCCGTGCGCCGGTCGTGCTCCGCATCGCGATGATTGTTGACGGCGAGCACGGCGGTCGCGTGCGCCCCGATCGCGGCGGCGGCGAGCCAGACCGTCGCCCCGCCCGCGCCGGCGTGCAGCAGGTAGGTACCCAGCACCGCGACCAGCCCGAAGAACACGAACACGGCGAGTTCCCCGAAGGGCGTGTACGCGATCGGGCGCGGCCCCCCCATGTACGCCAGCGCCGCCAGCACCGACGCGAAGCCGATCACGGCCACCGCCGGCCCGGCATGCATCGTGAGCGGCGTGCCGACGATCACCGCGCAGAGGATGGCCAGCGCGATCGCGCCGCGCACCTCGCCCGGCGTGAGCCAGCCCTTCGCCGTCGCGCGCGGGAGACCCACGCGGCCCCCGGTTTCGAGTCCGCGGGCGGTGTAGCCGACGTCGTTCTGCAGGTTGGTGATGACCTGCATGAGGATCGAGGCCACGAAGGCCAGGGCGGCAACCCAGGGAAGTATGTCCGCGCCATGCATCCACGCGAGGCTGGTGGCGACGACCACGGGAATCGCCGCGATCCACAAGGTGCGCGGGCGGATGGCGACAGCCCACGCGCGCAGCGATCCGGGCGATATGTCCTCGTGCTGCGCGATGGAGTTTGCGGGCATCGGATGCGCGATGTCGATAACGCGCGCAATTATACGGCGTGGCGGGGCATCACCTCCCGGACACTGCTCGACCGGCCTTTCCCGGCGGGGCTTGCCGCAACCGGTGGTCGACCGGCTGGCGTGGTGCTAGGCTTTTTCCCATGCACGAGCACCTCCCGACTTCCTCGTGGATCGAGTGCAGGGTGGAGGACGAAGCCGATGTCCTGTACCTGTCCGGCATCTGGCGCCTCCCCCATGTCGAAGCGATCTCCGGCCGGCTGCGCGAACTGGGGCTGCGGGTACGGACGCGCTTCGTGCTCGACGGCAGCCGGCTCGAGGCGCTCGACACTTCCGCCAGCTTCATCCTGCTCAAGCACCTGGCGGACATCGGCTGCACGCGCGCCATGGTGAGCGGGCGCGGCCTCGACCCGCGGCACGAGCGGCTCCTCCTGCTGGTGTACGAGCGCATGACGACCCCGCCGGCCGTGGGACACTCGGCTCACCTGGGGCTCGTGCAGCGCGTCGGCGCGGCCGTGCTCGACGTGGCGAGGCTCCTGAAGACGCACGTCGACTTCGTCGGCGTGGTGACGCTCGAACTGGCCCGCCTGGCGCGCCGGCCCGCGAGCTTCCGCACGCGCGAGACCGTGTCCCAGTTCGAGGCCGTGTGCATCGACGCGGTGCCGATCGTCGCCCTGGTGAACTTCCTCATCGGCGTGGTGATCGCCTACGTGCTCGGCGTGCAGGCGCAGCGTTACGGCGCCACCCTGTTCGTCGCCGACGGCATCGCCCTGGGTATCTGCCGGGAACTGTCGCCCATCCTGAGCTCGGTCCTCGTCGCAGGCCGCTCAGGCGCGGCCTTCACCGCGCAGATCGGCGCGATGAAGGTGGAAGAGGAGATCGATGCGATCAGCACCCTGGGGCTGTCCCCGATCCAGATCCTGGTCATTCCGCGGCTGCTGGCGCTCATGGTCGCGCTGCCCCTGCTGGTATTCGTGGGGGACATCGCCGGCATCTTCGGCGGCCTGCTGGTCGGCACCTGGCAGCTGGACATCGCCCCGCAGGTCTTCCTGGACCGCGTGCACAGCGCGCTGGAGCTGCAGCACTTCGTGATCGGCCTCGCCAAGGCGCCGGTCTTCGCGGCGGTCGTCGCCACGATCGCCTGCGCCATGGGCCTCAAGGTCAGCCGCGACGCCCGCAGCCTGGGGGAGAACACCACCTCCACCGTCGTGCAGTGCATCGTGTGGGTCATCATTCTCGACGCGGTCTTCGCCGTCGCGTTCCAGCACATGGGGATCTGAATGGGACCCGTGCTCAGCGTCGGTTCGCTCGTCACGCGGCTCGGCGCGCAGACCGTGCACGACGGCGTGAGCTTCACCGTGCACGCCGGGGAGGTGGTGGCACTCATCGGCGGCAGCGGCAGCGGCAAGTCGGTGCTCCTGCGCGAGATCATCGGCCTGATGCGGCCGACGGCGGGGCGGATCGAGCTGCTCGGCACCGACGTGTGGCAATCCGGCCCGGAGGCCATGAATGCGCTGCGCCGGCGCTTCGGGGTGCTCTTCCAGGACGGGGCGCTCTTCTCGTCGCTGACGCTGGCCGAGAACATCGCCGTTCCCTTCGTCGAGCACACCGCCCTGCCGAAGGACTTCATCGCGCCGCTGGTCGGCTTCAAGCTCGCCCTGGTCGGGCTGCCGGCGGATGCCGCGACGAAGTACCCCGCGCAGCTCTCCGGGGGCATGCGCAAGCGCGCCGCACTCGCCCGAGCTCTCGCTCTCGAGCCCGACCTGCTCTTCCTTGACGAACCGACTTCCGGGCTCGATCCTGTGGGGGCGCGCGAGTTCTACCGGCTGCTGCGGGCACTCGCCGACAGCCTCGGGCTCACGGTGTTCTTCCTCACGCACGACCTGGACATGCTCGTCTCGATCGCCGACCGCGTCCTCGCGCTGTCCGGCAGCCGGCTGATCGCCGACGGCCCCCTGAGCGCCGTGCGCCAGGTGGAGCATCCCTGGCTGCAGGAATACTTCGCGAGCCGCGCCTGACCATGGAACCCGAAGCCAAGTACACCCTCGTCGGCGCCGCCGCGCTCATCCTGGTGGCATTGCTCGCCGCAGCGGTCGTGTGGATACGCAGCAGCGGCGAGGGTGCGAACGCGAGCCGCTACAAGATCTACTTCCGGCACTATTCGCTCGAGGGGCTGGAGCCGCGCAGCCACGTCACGATGCGGGGGATGAAAGTGGGGTCGGTGGCGAGCTTCCGCTTCGCCGCGCAGAACAAGGGGGCCGTCGAGGTCGTCATCGCGGTCGACCCGGGCACGCCCATACGCCTGAGCACGACGGCCACGACCGAGCGGCACATGGTGACGGGGCTCGCCACGGTCAAGCTCGCGAGCGCCACGGAGGACAGCCCGCTCCTCGTCGAGGCGCCGGCCGGCGAGCCGTTCCCGGTGATCAGGGAAGGCGACTCGCCCATGCAGCAGATATCGGAGACGCTCACGCAACTCGCGCAGCGCGCGGACGAGACCATGCGGCGGATCAATTCCCTTCTCACGCCGGAGAACGGCGCCGCGTTCACGGAGGTCCTGGACAACCTGCGCCGCGTCTCCCGCCAGGCCGATGCCACGCTCGTGAAAGTCGACACGGCGCTCGGCTCCCTGGGCCGTGCAGGCGACGATGTCCGCGTGCTCGCCGGTGAGGTCGTGCGCGACGCCCGCGTGCTGACGGAGCGCTACGCGGAACTGGGCTCGGAGGCCAAGGCGTCGGTCGTCGAGATCCGCGAGGCCATGCGCAAGATGAGCGCCGACGTGTCCCGCCTCGCGCAGCGCGCCGACGCGCTGCTCGCCGGCGGCGACGAGGACCTGCGCGAGACGGCGCGGGCGCTGCGCTCGTCGGCGGATGCGCTGGGTGCCGCCGCCGGCCGCCTGCGCGACCCGCGCCAGGTGATCTATGGACCGGCCGAGGGCAGCCTCGGCCCCGGGGAGAAGGCGCGATGAAGTCCTTAGTGATCGTGTTGACGGCAGCAATCCTCGCCGCGTGCTCGGCACCCGGACCTCGCGAGGCGGACCGCTATTTCCTGCTGGAAGCGGGAGCGACAGCCCTGGCACAGCGTACCGGCCCGGCGCTGGTCGTGGCGCCGACGACGGCAGCGACCTTCTACGATACGCAGGACATCGCGTACAGCCGGGCACCCGGCACGCGTGGCTATTACCAGTTCAATCACTGGACGGAACGGCCGCAGCGCAGCATCCATCGCCAGCTCGCGTCGCGGCTGGAGGGCACGGGCGCGAAGGCCGCGCTGCGCCTGCAAACGCAACTCGAGGAGATCTATCACGACGCCACGGAGCAGCCGGGGACGGCGCACATCACGATCCGGGCCGAACTCGTGAACGCCGCCGACGGGACCGTGCTCGCCCGCCGCACGTTCACCCGCTTCTCGCCAGCCTCTTCCTACGATGCGCCCGGTGCCGTGCGCGGGTTCAACCAGGCGCTGGCGGCTTTGCTCGACGAAATCGGCGCCTGGATCGACGTCGAGTCGAGGCGGCCTACAGCCCCAGTTGCCTGAAGAAGTCGTTGCCCTTGTCGTCCACCAGGATGAACGCCGGGAAGTTCTCCACCTCGATCTTCCAGACCGCTTCCATGCCCAGCTCCGGGAAGTCGATGCATTCGACTTTCTTGATGTTCTCCTCGGCCAGCACCGCGGCCGGGCCGCCGATGGAGCCGAGGTAGAACCCGCCGTACTTCTTGCAGGCGTCGGTCACCTGCTGCGAGCGGTTGCCCTTGGCGATCATGACCATGCTGGCACCCTTGCCCTGCAGCAGATCCACGTAGGAGTCCATCCGCCCGGCGGTCGTCGGACCGAATGAGCCGGAGGCCTTGCCGTCCGGGGTCTTGGCCGGGCCGGCGTAGTAGATCGGGTGCTTGAGCAGGTATTCCGGCACGGGCTTGCCGGCGTCGATGAGTTCCTTGAACTTCGCGTGCGCGATGTCGCGTCCGACGACGATCGCGCCGTTCAGCAGCAGCGGCGTCGAAACCGGATGCTTCGAGAGGGCGGCCAGGATGGCCGGCATCGGCTGGTTCAGGTCGATCGCGACACCGTTCGCCTGCTTGCCCCGGAACTGTTCCGGGATGAGGCGGCCCGGATTGCGGTCCAGTTCCTCGATGAAAATGCCGTCCCGGGTGATCTTCGCCCTGGCATTGCGGTCGGCCGAGCACGACACGGCCATCCCGATCGGGCAGGAGGCGCCATGGCGCGGCAGGCGTATGACCCGGACATCGTGCGCGAAATACTTGCCGCCGAACTGGGCGCCGATGCCGAGCTTGCCGGCCTCGTCGAGCAGTTTCTTCTCCAGTTCCACGTCACGGAACGCCTGGCCGTGCTCGTTGCCCTGCGTGGGAAGCTCGTCGTAGTACCTGGCCGAGGCGAGCTTGACCGCCTTCAGGCAGGCGTCGGCACTGGTGCCGCCGACGACGACGGCGATGTGATACGGCGGGCAGGCAGCCGTGCCGAGGGTCCTGAACTTGCCGACCAGGAATTTCAGGATGCTTTCCGGGGTCAGCACCGCCTTCGTCTCCTGGTAGAGGGCCGTCTTGTTGGCCGAGCCCCCGCCCTTGGCGATGAAGAGGAACTTGTAGGCGTCGCCGTCCACCGCCTGGATGTCGATCTGGGCCGGCAGGTTGGTGCCGGTGTTGACCTCCCGGTACATGTCGAGCGCCACCGTCTGCGAGTAGCGCAGGTTCTCCTCGGTGTAGGTCTTGTACACCCCCTTCGCGAGGGCCTGCTCATCCCCGCCGCCAGTCCAGACCTGCTGACCCTTCCTGGCGATGATGGTCGCGGTGCCCGTGTCCTGGCACACCGGCAGCTCGAACCGGGCGGAGATCTGGGCATTGCGCAGGAGCGTCACGGCCACGCCCTTGTCGTTGGGCGAGGCCTCCGGGTCGCCGAGGATCCTGCCCACGGATTCGTTGTGTTCCGCGCGCAGCAGGAAGGAGACGTCGCGCATGGCCGTGTTGGCGAGGATGGTCAGCGCCTCGGGGTCGACCGCAAGGACTTCCCTGCCCTCGAAGGACCGGACGGAAACGTATTTCTCGGAGCCCTCCAGCTTGCGGTACGTGGTCTGGTCCTTGCCCAGCGGGAAAGGGTCCTGGTAGACGAACGGTTTGGTTGCCATCTTGAAAACTCCCTCAGGAAAACCATGCTCGATGGGAAATTCTGGCGCCAAACGCCTGCCCGCAATCTGATGCAGAGCAACAACCCATCGCCTGCAGAGCGGAATTGCAGCATCGCCAGACGCGGAGTATGATTTCTTCATACTTTCCGGAAATCCCGCGCCATGAGCAATGCCGTCAAGAAGACCATCTCGCTGCCCGCCGACCTTGCACAGCAGGCCGAGGCACTCGCCCAAGCCGAGGGAAAGTCGCTTAGCGGCGTCATTCAGGATGCGCTCCGGCAGGCCGGCATCGAACGCCGCCTGCAGGAATTGCGCGGCATCCAGGCCTTCTGGAGCCGGAAAGCGCGCGAGAAGGGCATCCTCACGGAAAAGGCTCTCGCGCGCTACCTGCGCAATTGACATCCCCGCCCACATAACGCCCGCGGGGCGCGCTTGCGAGTCGTCTTTGACACCAATATTCTGGTTGCGGCGCTTGTCTTCCCAGGTGGACAGGGGGACGCGGCGATCCGGCGCGTCATCGAGGGAAAGGATCAACTGGTGCTTTCCCGGGCCATCCTCGACGAACTCCTGGAGGTGCTGGGACGCAAATTCGCCCGCGATGCCGAGGAACTCGCTCACGTCGCCGTATTCGTCTCCGAACTCGCCACAATCGTCGCTCCAAGGCGCAGATTGCACGTCGTGAAGGATGATCCCGACAACCGGATTCTCGAGTGCGCCCTGGCAGGACACGCGCAGGCGATCGTCACCGGAGACAAAGGTCTCCTTGCACTGAAGTCTTTCGAAGGCATTCCAGTCCTGGGTCTGTCGTCCTACCTGGGCAGGCCATGACCAGACAAACTCGGGCGCCAGATCAAGCCATGGCTCCATCACAGGTGAAGGAACACACCCACACACC
>CAZOIB010000151.1:0-5407 GCA_964579785.1 uncultured Lysobacter sp.
GCCCTCGCCCAGGAAACCCGCCTCGCCATCTTCCGGCTGCTGGTGCAGGCCGGGGCGGAAGGCAGGTCGGCCGGTGCCATCGCCACGACCCTCGGTGTCACTCCCGCCACCCTGTCGTTCCACCTCAAGGAACTCACCCGGGCCGGTCTCGTCACGCCAAGGACTGCGGCACGGTTCATCTTTTACTCGGCCAACTACGAGGCGATGGCCGCCCTCATGACCTACCTGACCGAAAACTGCTGCCGGGGCATGCCCGGGGAGTGCATCGGACCGATGGAGACTGAACTGGCTCGCTGCGCTCCCATCCCCGAAAAGGGGAAATGCAGTTGACGGAAGAACATTCCCGACCGATGCGATTGCCATGACCGACCGACCCTACAACGTGCTTTTCCTCTGCACCGGCAACTCCGCCCGCTCCATCCTCGGCGAGGCGATCCTCAACGCGATGGGCGAAGGACGCTTCCGTGCATACAGCGCCGGCAGCCATCCGGGCGGGCAGGTGAATCCCTACGCCATCGAACTGCTGCGGAAGAACCGCATCGCGAGCGAGGCGCTGCGCAGCAAGAGCTGGGACGAGTTCGCCGCGCCCGGCGCACCGGAACTCGACTTCGTCTTCACGGTGTGCGACGCGGCCGCGGCGGAAGCCTGTCCGGTCTGGCCCGGGCAGCCGATGAGCGCCCATTGGGGCATCCCGGACCCCGCGTCGGTCGCCGGCGACGACGCGGCCAGGCGCAAGGCCTTTCTCGACACCTACGTGCTCCTGCAACGGCGCATATCGCTCTTCACCAGCCTGCCCCTGAACAAGCTCGACAAGCTCTCCCTGCAAAGGAGACTCGCCGAGATCGGCAAGACCGCGTGAACACCGTTTCTTGCACGGCGCCCGGCCCCGCCATCGGCTTCTTCGAACGCTACCTGACCGCCTGGGTGGCGATCTGCATCGTCGTCGGCATCGCGCTGGGACAGTTCCTGCCCGGCATCTTCCAGGCCATCGGCGCGATGGAAGTGGCCAGGGTCAACCTGCCCGTAGGCCTCCTCATCTGGGTCATGATCATCCCGATGCTGCTGAAGATCGACTTCGGCGCCCTGCACCAGGTGAAGGGGCACGTGAGGGGCATCGGCGTGACGCTCGTCATCAACTGGCTGGTGAAGCCTTTCTCGATGGCCTTCCTCGCCTGGGTCTTCATCCGCCACCTGTTCGCGCCGCTGCTTCCCGCCGCGCAGATCGACAGCTACATCGCCGGCCTCATCCTGCTCGCGGCCGCGCCCTGCACGGCGATGGTGTTCGTGTGGAGCCGGCTCACCAACGGCGATCCCTACTTCACGCTCTCGCAGGTGGCGCTGAACGACGTGATCATGATCTTCGCTTTTGCGCCGGTTGTCGGCTTCCTCCTCGGCGTGGCCAGCATCACCGTGCCGTGGGACACGCTCCTCACCTCGGTCGTTCTCTACATCGTGATCCCGGTGATCATCGCGCAGGCGATCCGCAGGCAGTTGCTTGCGCGAGGACAGGAAGCATTCGATGCGGCGATGGCGATGATCCAGCCGTGGTCGGTGGCGGCACTGCTCGCCACGCTGGTCCTGCTCTTCGCCTTCCAGGGCAATGCGATCCTCAAGCAGCCGCTCGTCATCGCGCTGCTCGCCGTGCCGATCCTCATCCAGGTCTTCCTCAACTCGTCGCTCGCCTATCTCGTCAACCGCGCCGTCGGCGAGAAGCACAGCGTGGCCTGCCCGTCGGCGCTCATCGGCGCCTCCAACTTCTTCGAGCTCGCCGTGGCTGCAGCCATCAGCCTCTTCGGCTTCGAGTCCGGCGCGGCACTGGCAACGGTGGTCGGCGTGCTGATCGAGGTGCCGGTGATGCTGCTGGTGGTGCGCGTGGTCAATGCGACGAAGCCATGGTACGAGGCGCGCGAGGCCTAGACCGCCGCGACTGCCTTCACGCAGGCACGCTCAGTCCTACTTCTTGCCGACCCGATTGCGCCTGTGCAGCACCACCTGGGCGACAGCCGTGGCACCAGACGCAGCGGTCTTGGGCAGGCAAGCGTTTCCGTTGCAGCAATTCGACGTGAGGAAGCTGAGCAGGTCGTCCATGCGCGGGTAGTTGGCGGAGTAATAGATGAAGCGCTTCTCCTGCCTTCCGGCAATGAGCCCGACGCGGCTGAGGTGGGCGAGGTGGAACGACAGCGTTGGCGGAGCCAGCCCGACCCTCTCGCCGATGGCCCCGGCATTCATTCCCGGCGCGCCCGCCTCGACGAGAATCCGGAAGATGGCCAGCCGCGATTCGTGCCCTAGGGCGGAGAGAAGTTCGGCGGCGTTCAGGGTTTCCATGACTTACGAGGCCTCCTGACATTCGGCGACGGCGCTGGCGACACCGTTGGCGATCCGCGCGGGACGCTCGCCGAGACCAAATGCGCCTGCCGGTACGCCCCGGGGATCCACTTCGATCACTTTCGTCCCGGGCGACACGCAGGCACCGTCATGCGACAGCCCGCGCAGCACTCCGGAGAGGGGCGCAATGACGACCGTACCGGAGATGCACGCGACTTCCTCCCCTTTGCGAACCGCGTCCCCGATCGCGCGTGCGGTGCGCAGGATTCCGCCGACCGGTGCGTAGACGTAGCGCTCGCGACCGTGGCCACCGAGTCGGCGTGGCTCGCCCCCATAGTCGCGCGCAGGTCCCTTGCGAATGACTTTGCCCAGCTCCTCCCCCCACGCGGTCTCGACCACGAGATCGGCATTCCTGCCGGCGACGAATCCCGGGCCGAGCCCGATCGTGCGCACGGCAAGGCCGCGCAGCGGTTCCGGTTCTTCATGCTTGTGCACCTGCGCATCGACGAGGACATCGGGGCCCAGCGTGGCCAGCACGTCGGCGAAGTCGGCATCGACAACCGGCAACGCGTGTCCGCAGGAAAGCATTCTCCGGAGGCTCGCCACGTCGGACGCGCGCTTCGCGAGCATCCCTGCCAGCATGCACGTGCCCTCGAAGAAGGCATCCGTGAACGCCATGCCGCGACGCGCGTGGGCAGGCGAAGGTTGGTCGTGAAGGACGACGGCATGCCCCTCCGAGCGCAACCGGTGCGCGACCGCCGAACCGATGTCGCCTGCACCGCGGACGAGAACCTGGGCCATGGCCGAACGCCGCGCGCCGCTCAGTTCACGGCCGCTCGCGCCGCTTCCCGCGCCACGAAGCGGTCGGTGAGCGCAGCCAGATCACGGTAGAACGCGCACTGCGCTCCATTGGCGAGCGTCGACGCAAAAGTCCCGACCCAGCGCCCGAGGTGATCGCGCAGGAGGCGGCCCTTCAGGTCGGCAGCCGAAGCCAGCGCCTTCGCATCGCCGTCGCGGCGGGCCCTGGCATCGCGGAAAAGCAGGAGATAGAGGAACTCGAGTTCCGCCGCGACATGGTCGGGTAGCTCCCGGAAGTCCTCGGCGATGTCGAACCCGCCTTCCTCGTAGAGGGCCAGCACCGCCATCGTGGAGTCCTGCATGGTGAGCCTGTCCGGCCCAAGCCAGACCGAACCGTAGGGCCGCGCCAACGCGTCGACCGGGCCCAGGAAGAGGCGCGTGTAGTCGACGAGCAGGTCGTCGAGGCTTTCCGCGGCATACGCCTCGCCCAGGCGGCCCGCACCCCTCTCCAGTTCCGGGTCGAAGTGCGACGCGGCCAATGCCATCGAGTCGAAGAGCCTTTCCTCGGCGAACGCCGCCGCCGGCTCGTAGTAGCAGGCGGCAAGGAAGCGGCAGAAGTCGGCTCGGGCGGCTTCTCCCGCCGGGTCATGGTCGGTCATGCGGTTTCCTCAAAAAAACAGGGGCGGGTACGACCCGCCCCCAGTGTATCGCGCGCGCGAAACTTCAGGCCCGCGAGGCGTACTTGTTGATGTAGTGCACGTTGGGTTTGGTGCCCTTTTCTTCCTGCAGACGGAAGGACTTCTGCGCCTTGAGCACCTGGGCGATCTCGGACTTCGGATCGTCCTGGTCGCCGAAGATGCGCGCCTTCGACGGGCACACCTCGACGCAGGCCGGCTGCAGGCCGTTGCTGGTGCGGTGATAGCAGAACGTGCACTTCTCCACCACGCCCTCGGCGCGCACGTTCTTCATGTCGCCCTCGACGAAGGCGTTGAGCGTCGGCGTCACCGTGCCGCACGCCTTGGCGACATCGGCCGGCGCGGACGTGCAGCCCGCGATGAGGGCCGTCGTGTCCGCCCACTGCGGCTGAACGGGCTTGCCTTCGGGGTTGAAGCTGATGACGCTGTAGGTCTCCCCGTTGAGGCTTTCCGGGCCTAGTTCCCGGTTGCTGTACGGGCACGCGCGCTGGCAACGCCGGCAGCCGATGCACAGCGTCGTGTCGTGCATCGTCACACCTTCGGGCGTCTTGAACATCGCCTTGGGCTCCGTCGGGCAGATCTTCACGCAGGGCGCGTCCGAGCAGTGGTTGCACAGCACCGGCATCACCCAGTGTGTGACGTTGGGGAAGGTCCCCTCGGTCTTCATCACGAAGTCGGCCCAGTTGAAGCTCTGGCCGTCGCCGCGCGTGCGCGTGTTGTTCTCGGCCTTGCAGGCGAAAGCGCATGCTCCGCATCCCACGCAGCGCTGGAGGTCGATCACCATTCCGAATCTCATCTTCTTCTCCTTGTGGCTCGCGTGTGGGGTCAGGCCTTGGCGATCCGGACGCCGGTGAAGCCGCCATTGCGGGCCGTGGCGCCGCTCAGGCGGTCATAGTCGTCGACCAGGATCTCGTTGTTGTTGCCGCCGTTGGCCACGGCCTTCGCGTAGTCCTTCGCGGCCACGCGCCCGTAGGCCCAGTGTCCCTGCCCGTAGCACTTGGTCACCGTTCCGGGACGCACGCCTTCCCACAGCTTGAGCGTCGAGGTGATCGAACCGGCCATCGACGTGACCTTCACCGTGTCGCCGGTCTTCAGGCCCAGCTTCGCGCCATCGGCCGGGTTCATCTTGAGCACGTCACCCCAGGAAACGTCACCCGGATCGACCTTCTTGAACTCCTGGTACAGCGGCAGGTTTGCGGAGCGGCCCTCGCGGTTCAGGCGCGACTTGTAGTCGATGAACGCGAACGGGTAGTCCTGCACGCTGCCGTGCCGCTTGACGGGTTCGTAGTGCGGCACGAATGCCACTTCGCCCCGGGCCACATAGCCACTGACTGCGAGGATGTCGTCGGTGGTCGTTTCGTACTTCCTGGCGTGCTCGAGGAGGCCCTTCTTCAGCGTCTCGCTGTAGAACTCGAACTTCTTGGTCGCGGTGGCGAACTTGCCGCCCCAGCCCTTCTTGAGCGTGTACTTCGGGCCGCTGAACATGCCCTTCCTGCGGAAGTCTTCCCAGCCGGCCAGGGGCGCATCGCCCTTCAGCGGCTCCTTAGGCTTCCAGAGCGTCGCACTCGTCATCTTGGCGGCGACCATGG
>CAZOIB010000152.1:0-10238 GCA_964579785.1 uncultured Lysobacter sp.
CGGGTACGAGCCGACGCTCGACGAGATGGTCGAGGTGAGCTTCACGGTCAACCCGCGCGTGAGGCGGATCGCCGCGCACGATCCGCACTCGCTTTCCATGTGGGACTACCAGAAGCAGATCTTCTGGAGTTCCGGCATCGATCTTCCGGAGGATCGGTTCGACGAGATCATCCGCGAGATCGTCATCGACTTCGTGGAACTGCCCGCGGGCGAGAAGTGCATCCTGTCGGTGCAGCTCCCGGCGCAGTTCGTGATCGTCTTCGACCCGGTGACGCACGCGACCCAGTTCATCGACGTGCAGGGCGAGGCCACGCGCGATCGCCAGGACATCGCGATGGTCTTCAACAAGGTGCAGGCCCCGTCGGGCACCGTCACCCTGCGACCGGGGCCGCTGCGCCTGGCGCTCGAGAACCGGACCGGCGAGCGCGTGCTCCCCGGGCTCTTCATCGCCGGAGACGCGCTCCACGACCTCCTCGGGAAGCGCAAGGTGTTCCTCACCGCCAAGCGCCTGCTCACGAACCAGGTCTTCCGCGACCTTTACCGCACCGACACGCTCGACGTGGACCAGCGTCTCGGCATCACCAGCCTCACCTTCCTCTTCACCGACCTCAAGGCCTCCACCGAACTCTACGAGCGCGTCGGCGACCTGCAGGCCTTCGACCTGGTGAAGGCGCACTTCCGGACGCTGCACGAAGTCGTCGCGATGAACGCGGGCGCCGTGGTGAAGACGATCGGGGATGCGGTGATGGCGACCTTCCCGACCCCGGATCGCGCGGTGGGCGCGGCGCTCAGGATGCGGGAGGCCATGCGCGAGCTGAACAGCGAAAGCAGTCACGAGGACCTGGTGCTCAAGATCGGCATCCACGAGGGTCCCTGCCTTGCCGTGACACTCAATGACCGGCTCGACTACTTCGGCCAGACGGTGAACATCGCTGCTCGCGTGCAAGGGCTTGCCACCTCGAGTTCCATCTTCGCGACGCGTTCCGTGGTCGACCATCCGGCAACGGCGCGCGTTCTCGGCGACTCCGGGTACAAGCCCGTCGCGCAGCAGTTTGCGCTGCGCGGGATCGCGGGCGAAGTCGCGGTCTACGAAATACCCTGGGACAAGCCGGCGGCCGGGGTGACGTCGAAGGCATAGCCGGCAGCCTCGAACTGCACCGCCTCGCGCTCGCGCGCCGCGAGGCGGGCATGGGCGGCCAAGCGCGTGAGCGAGCGATTGGTGCGTCCCAGGGACTCCAGGAGGCTGCGCTGCACGGCCCCGCGCAGCCGCGAGGCGCAGGGCGCCTCTCCGAAATAGAGAGTGCGGAAGCCGGCGGATGGAATTTCGAGCAGCGTCGAAGCTTCGCGCACCCAGGCGTAGGTGCCGTGCGGCACGCCGAGCAGGACGCCAATGAACCCCAGCAGCTTGCCCGGACCGAGGACGGCGACGCGGCGCTCGCGGCCATCGACGGGGCGCACGACCTCGACGGCCCCCCGGGCGACGAAATAGACCGCTTCCGCTTCGCTGCCCGGCGCATAGAGCATCGCGCCGCGTGCAGCCTCGAGGACCCGCGCCGAAGCCGCCAGCTCGTCGATCTCGTCCGCGGGGAAGCGCTCGAACAATGCCAGGTGGGGCAGGAAAGCCCCGACATCGAATGGGGCGCGTTGGGGACGATCGATTCCTGCCCGCGGTTGCGCGGGAATCGTCCGCGCCGGGCGATCCTCGGGCGAGGCGATCGCGGCCAACTTCGCATTCACCGCGCGCAGCCGTTCCGCGAGCACCAGCGTCACCGCGTGCTGCAACTCGCGCGACGCCGGGTGTCGCTGGGAAACAACGGCGCGGAAGTCCTCGAACGCGAGGAACCAGCCGTCGATGTTGCCTGTCGCGAAGACCGTGGCCGTGCAGGTGCCCGCTTCGACCAGGGCCATCTCGCCGAAGATGTCGCCCGCCGCGAGCCGCGCGACGACGAAGTACTCGCCGCCGGGCGCGGGGATGCGCGCTTCGGCGCTACCCTCGCGAAGGATGAAGGCGCCGCGCGCGGCATCGCCATGGCGCACGAGAGGGCTGCCCTTGAGGAACGAAACCGGGCGGGCCGCGGCGAGCAGCAGCTCGCGCGCTTCGGGGGAAAGGGACTCCAGGAACGGCTGCGGCATGGGCACCCCTCGTTCAGCCGCCCCTCATCCCCGGCCCTAAAGTACCGACTTGAGAAGCTTGCCCATCTCTGCCGGGTTGCGCGTGACCTTGATGCCGCACTCCTCCATGACCGCGAGCTTCTCCTGCGCCGTGCCCTTGCCGCCGGAACTGATGGCGCCGGCGTGGCCCATGCGCTTGCCGGGAGGTGCAGTGACGCCGGCGATGAAGCCGACGACGGGCTTCTTCATGTGGTCCTTGATCCAGCGCGCGCAGGTCTCCTCGTCGGAGCCGCCGATCTCGCCGATCATGATCACGGCATCGGTCTCGGGGTCGTCGTTGAAGAGCCTGAGCACGTCGATGTGCTTGAGTCCGTTGACCGGGTCGCCGCCGATGCCGACTGCGGACGACTGTCCCAGGCCCAGCGCCGTGAGCTGCCCCACGGCTTCATAGGTGAGCGTGCCGGAGCGCGACACCACGCCGATGCGGCCCTTCTTGTGGATGTGGCCGGGCATGATGCCGATCTTGATCTCGTCCGGCGTGATGGTGCCGGGGCAGTTGGGCCCGAGGAGGATCGTCTTCCTGCCGCGCATGCGCTCGCGCGTGCGGATCATGTCGCGCACCGGGATGCCCTCGGTGATGCAGATGACGAGGTCGAGCCCGGCATCCACCGCCTCGTCGATGGCCGCGGCCGCGAAGGGCGGCGGCACGTAGATCACGCTGACGGTGGCGCCCGTCTGCTTCTTCGCGTCGGCGACGGTGCCGTAGATGGGAATGCCCTCGAACTCCTCGCCGGCCTTCTTCGGGTTCACGCCCGCCACGAAGCAGTTCTTCCCGTTGGCATAGTCCCGGCACATCCTGGTGTGGAACTGGCCGGTCTTGCCGGTGATGCCCTGGGTGATGACCAGGCTGCCCTTGTTGATGAGGATGCTCATGTCCGTTCCCTTAGCTCTTCGTCGCCGCGGCCACGACCTTCGCCGCCGCGTCGCCCATGTCGGTCGCCGAGATGATCGGGAGCCCCGAGTCGGCCAGGATCTTCTTGCCCAGGTCCACGTTCGTCCCCTCGAGGCGCACCACCAGCGGAACCGTGAGGTGCACTTCCTTCGCGGCCGCCACCACGCCGGAGGCGATCGTGTCGCACTTCATGATGCCGCCGAAGATGTTGACGAGGATCGCCTTCACCTTGGTGTTCTTCAGCATGATCTTGAAGGCTTCCGTGACCTTCTCCGTCGTGGCGCCTCCACCCACGTCGAGGAAGTTGGCGGGCGTCCCGCCATAGAGCTTGATCGTGTCCATGGTGGCCATCGCGAGCCCGGCGCCGTTCACCAGGCAGCCGATGTTGCCGTCGAGCGAGATGTAGGTGAGGTCGAACTTCGAGGCCTCGACCTCCGCCGGGTCCTCCTCGTCGAGGTCGCGGTAGGCGACGATCTCCGGATGGCGGAAGAGCGCGTTGGAGTCGAAGTTGAGCTTGGCGTCGAGGGCGACCACCTTGCCGTCGCCGGTCACGATCAGCGGGTTCACCTCGGCGAGCGAGCAGTCGCACTCGTCGAAGACCTTGTAGAGCCCCTTCAGCAGGTCGCGCGCCTGGGCGACCGATGCTTCCGGCACGCCGATCCTGCGGGCGACATCCTCGGCATCCGCATTGGTGAGCCCCGTCGACGGGTCGATCGCCACGCGGTGGATCTTCTCGGGCGTGTGCGCCGCCACTTCCTCGATGTCCATGCCGCCTTCGCTGGAAGCCATGAGGGTCGCGCGCTGCGTGACGCGGTCGACGACGAGGGCGACGTAGAGCTCCTTCCGGATGTCGGCACCCTCCTCGACGAGGAGCCTGCGCACGAGGCGGCCGTCCGGGCCGGTCTGGTGCGTCACGAGCGTCATCCCGAGAATCTTCCCGGCGAGCTCGCGCACCTCCGCGGGCGACTTGGCGACCTTCACGCCGCCGCCCTTGCCGCGGCCGCCGGCGTGGATCTGCGCCTTGACGACCCAGACCTTGCCGCCGAGCGATTCGGCGGCCTTGACCGCCTCGTCGACCGAGAACGCGGGGATGCCTCGCGGCGTGGGCACGCCGAACTTGCGGAAGATTTCCTTGCCCTGGTATTCGTGGATGTTCATGGATGTCTCGCGCCGCGGTTGGATGAGCCCGGCAATTCTAGCAGCCGCCCCCCCCGGCCCGGCCTTGATGCCGGTCAGCAAGTCCCGCAATGATGCGTTCAGTGGTTCTCGGAAGGTCCGGCGTCGGGCGCCGGCGCGGCGCCCCGGTACCACTTCGGGTAGAACCGGGCCACGGTTTCGCCTTGGGTATCCAGCGCATGGCAGCGGTCGAGCTGCGGCGGCTTGCGTTCGCGCGGGGAAAGGCCCTGGCCGGCGAAGGTCTGGAAGGCGGCCGTGGCGAGGGCGGCAGCCAGCTCGGTGATATGCGTGCAGCCGTGCACGCCGCCCAGGCGTTCCTTCACGTGGCGCAGGTAGCCCGGCCCGATGGAAAGCCCGATGAGCTTCGCGTAGTCCGGCGTGATGCGGTCGCAGGAACCCGCGTAGGGCATCGCCTCGGTGGACGCGCTCGCGTCGACGATGCGCAGCTCGCGGTCCACGGTGATGCGCAGCCACATGTCGTGAACTGCCTCGCCGGGCGGGAGTTGCCGGCCGCCGACGGGGAAGGCGACATCCTTGCGGTCGTGCAGGCGTCCCTCGATGTCGTACAGGCCGTCCGCGCGGCGGTAGCCGACGATCTCGATCGTGCGGCGATGCAGGGGCTCCCGCTTCGCCCCGGGCTCAGGAAGCGGCATTTCCCGCCGCGGTGGCGGCCGCGCGCGCCTGGCGCACCGCCTCCTTGATCGCCTCGGCGAACTCGGCCCCGGTCTGGTAGCGCTGCTCGCGGTCCTTGGCGAGCGCCTTGTCGATGATCGTCTCGATCCAGGGCGGCAGCTTGGCGTTGTAGGTGCGGATCGGCGGGTGCGGGTTGCTGGCGATGGCGAACATGAGCTGCGTCATCGACTCGCCCTCGAAGGGGAGCCGGCCGCAGAGGAGCTGGTAGAGCGTCACGCCCAGCGAGAAGAGGTCGGAGCGCCCGTCGATCTTCTTGCCCGCGAGCTGTTCCGGCGACATGTAGGACGGCGTGCCCAGCACCATGCCGGTCTTGGTCTTGGACGAGTCGGTGATGCGGGCGATGCCGAAGTCGGTCACCTTCGGCGTGTCGCTTTCCGGCTCGTACATGATGTTGGCCGGCTTGATGTCGCGATGCACCACGCCCATCGAGTGCGCGTAGCTCAGCGCCTCGGCTACCTTGACGATGATCGACAGGGCCTTGCCGGGCGGCAGCAGGGAGTCCGGCTTGGTGTAGGGCAGGAGGTCCTTGCCCTTGAGGAACTCCATGGCGATGTAGGCGAGGTCGTGTTCCTCGCCCGCGTCGTAGATCGTGACGATCGCCGGGTGGTTCAGGCGCCCGGCCGTCTCCGCCTCGCGGAAGAAGCGCTCCTTCACCTCCGTCAGCTCGTCGCCCTCGAATTCCTGCGACAGCGCCATCGTCTTGATGGCGACGGTGCGGCCGATCTTCGGGTCCTTGCCCAGGTAGACCACGCCCATCGCGCCCTTCCCCAGCTCCTTCTCCACCTGGTAGCGGCCCAGCATCGGCTTCTCTCCGCCGGTGCCCTGGACCACCATCGTCGCCGCCGTCGAGCGCGCCGCCGACGAGCCGCCCAGGATCAGCGTCTCGCTCAGGTTCTTGTTGCGCTGCATGCGCTCGGCCACGTCCTTCAGCTTGGGATCGGCCTTGTGGATGAATCCGAACACCATTTCGGCCTTGTTGAACTGGCGGCGGCGCTCGAAGTCGAGCGCCAGCGCGTAGAGGTTCTCGCCGAGCTGCTCGTCGTAGGGGCACTTGCGGAACTTGTCGAAGGCCATGTCGAGCTGGCCCTGCTGCTGGAAGGCGAGCCCGAGCATGCGGTTGGATTCGGCGCCCTCGACGTCGGCCTTCTCCTTGCCCCTTTCCGTCACCAGGTAGCGCTTGGTGGTGAGGAGCAGGTGTCCCACGACGAGGAGTGTCGCCGGAAGCATGAGCTGCAGCCACAGGCCGGCGCCGCTCATGAGGCCCAGGTGGATGCCGAAGAGGGCCACGAAGAGGCCCGCGGTGAGCATTGCGCCCATGCCCGCGCCGAGGTTGGGCAGCAGCACGATGAGGTACGCGGCGACGAGCAGGTAGACGGCCAGGGTGGCCCAGATTCCCCAGGTCGGCGCGACGAAGAAGTGCTCCTGCAGCAGCGAGGACACGGAGTGGGCGAGTGTCGTCACCGCGCTCATCTGGGCGGAGATGGGCGTGACCTGGTTCGCGCCCACGCCCGCGGCCACCGCGCCGATGAGCACGATCTTGTCGGCGTACTTGGCGGCCGGGATCTTGCCGGAATAGACGTCGTAGAAGGAGTCGATCGGGAAGGCCGCCCGTCCGTCGCGGTCCTTGTAGAAGTACGTGAACATGCGCGCGTGCTCGTCGGTGCGCACCAGCTTGTTGCCCAGGGCCACGCTCTCCCCCGGGTTCACCTTGATGTCCTTGGCGCCGAGGTTCAGGCTCTTCGCCGCGATCACGAGCGAGAGCGAGGGAAACTGCTTGCCGTAATAGTTGACGACGAGAGGCTCGGTGCGGATGGCGCCGTCGGCCGGATCGGGCGAAGCGTTGAGGTGGCCCAGGGCCGCCACGTTGGCGCCGATCTGCTCGATGGGCGCGATCATCGCGAGTCCGTAGATGACCGTGTCGCCGGACGGCGTTCCGCTGATCGTGTTGCGCGCCACGTACTCCGGCAGCGGCTTGTCGGGCTTTCCCGGCGGCGGGACGCTGATGATCTCCTCGAACATCATCGGCACCACGACGTTGCCCGCCTTCTTCACGCTCTCGGCCAGGCGCACGTCGCTGTTGAGCGCCACGGAGGCCTCGCGCAGGATCTTCCCGATTTCCGCGGCTTCGCCGGGGGGCTGGGGCACCACCGCCGCCGGCGTCTTGCCGCCGATCGTGCCCACCCCCGGAGCCTCGGGCGCGACGCCAGCCGGCCAGGCCTTGTCGTAGATGGCGAGCATCCTCTCGACATAGCCGAGACCGGGATCCTTCTGCGGCTCGAAGAAGAACACCGTGTTGCCGATCACCTTCACCTTCGCGGCGGCGAGCTGGTCGATCAGCCTGGCGTGCACCTCGCGCGACCACGGCCAGCGGCCGATGTTGGCGATCGACTGCTCGTCGATGGCGACCACGGCGATCTTGTCGCTGGGGCCTTTCGACGACATCTTGACGCCGAGGTCGTAGGCCCACCGCTCCAGGCCGGGAATCAGGTTCGATGCCGCGTTGAACACCAGGACGGCGATGGCGATCACGACGCCGAGAAACCAGTCGGCCTTCCAGAATTGGCTCTTCATGGATTCATCCTTCCCCACCCCCGTCGCCGCGCCGGAACGCGCGCCCGTGCCGGCGTCGATCCGCGTGCGCGAATCTTACATGGAACAGCGGGACGCGGCCGCCACGCGGACGGGACTGGCTCAGGCCCCGACGTCGACCTCGACGCCGAGCCCCTGCGCACGCGCCATGCGCGCCAGTTCGGCGGCGATGATGAGGTCCTGGATCGCCATGCCCTGCGACTCGAAGAGCGAGACCTGCTCCGGAAGGTTGCGCCCGGCGCGCGTGCCGTTGATCACCTCGCCGATCTCGACCAGGCTGCCCGCGTGCAGGCGGCCCTTCTCCAGCGCCGGCAGCAGGTCGCCGGCCTCCTTGATCGCCGTCGGGCGCGAGTCGACCACGATGGGCGAGCACTTGCGCACCGTCGTCTCGTCGATTTCCTGGCGCAGCAGCGAGTTGGAGCCCGCCGCGTTGATGTGCGTGCCGGGCTCCACCCATTCACCGTCGAACACGGGCGTGGCCGAAGTGGTGATCGTCACCACGATGTCGGAGCCGCGCACCGTCTCCTCGGGCGTTGCCGCGGGCACCACGTCGAGCCCCAGCCTGGCGCTCATGCGCGCGCAGAAGGCGGCGAGCTTCTCCGCCTTGCGCGAGTACACCTTCACGCGCTCCAGCTTGCGCACGGCGGCCAGCGCCTCGATCTGCCCCTGCGCCTGCCAGCCGGAGCCGAACACCCCCGCCACCTTCGCTTCCGGACGCGCCAGGTACCTGGCCGCCACGCCGCCCGCGGCCCCGGTGCGGATCATGCCGAGCAGGTTGGCCTCGACGATCGCATCGAGGTTGCCGCGCTCCGCGCTGAAGGCGTAGACGATGAAGCGGATGCCTTCGCGGCTGGAGGTGTAGGCCTTGTAGCCGAACACGCCGGCCGAAGGCACGGCGCCCTGCAGGATGTGCAGCGCCGCCTTGGGCAGGCGCGTGCGTTCGCGCGGCACGTCGATCGCGTTGCCGGCGGAGTATTCACGGTGCACGCGCTCGACCAGGTCGAGCGCGAGCGGCATGGTGAGCAGAAGCTGTACGTCTTTTTCCTTGAGCAGCAGGGCCATGGCGGAGAGTCACTTCGTTCGTTGGGAAATGGCCGCGCGGATCGCTTCCACGCGGCCGCGGTTGACGGAGAAGTCGCGCACGCCGAGGCGGGCCGCGCTCTTCACGTGGATGACCCCGCCCGCCGCATCGAGCGCGAACTGGGTGTCGTCCACGAATCCCAGGGACTTGCTCGCGAATTCCACGTGCAGGTAGCCGGGCGTGCGGGTGACGGCCGTGGCGCGAGGCATTGCCGCGACAGCGGCCTCGAGGATTGCCCACGCCGCGGCGGGATCGCCTGAAGTGGCGATGGGGGCCACGTAATGCGTCGTGTCATCGCGAGCAGCCGTCGACGAGACCCAGTTGGGACGCCAGTCGCCCGGGGCGAACCGGCCCTGGCCGAACCCGAGGTCCGCTGGCCGCGATCCCGAAAAAAGTCCCAAGGCTGCGCCGAGGAATGCCGCCGCGAGTCCGGCCAGGGCGAGGGCCGCGATGCCGGTCAGGGCCGCGCGTCCCGCCCGCCGCAGATTCACGGCACCAGGATCGTCGAGCCGGTGGTCTTGCGCGCCTCGAGATCGCGATGCGCCTGCGCCGCGTCCTTGAGCGCGTAGGACTGGCGCGGGGCGATCCTGATGCGCCCGGCAATCACGTGGTCGAAGAGTTCCTTCGTGGCCGCGAGCAGTTCCTCGCGCTTGCCGATGTGCGTGTCCAGCGTCGGCCGCGTCACGTAGAGCGAGCCCTTCGCCGCGAGGATGCCGAGGTTGAAGGCGTCGACGGGGCCGGTGGCGTTGCCGAAGCTCACCATGAGGCCGCGCGGCTGCAGGCAATCGAGCGACTTGATGAAGGTGTCCTTGCCGATCGAGTCGTACACGACGGGCACGCCCTTCCCGCCGGTGATCTCCTTCACGCGGGCGAGGAAGTCCTCCTTCGTGTAGAGGATGGTGTGCGCGGCGCCGTACTCGCGGGCGAGCGCGGCCTTCTCTTCCGAGCCGACCGTGCCGATGAGGCTGGCGCCGAGCGCCTTCGCCCACTGGCAGGCGATGAGGCCCACGCCGCCGGCCGCCGCGTGGAAGAGGATCGTGTCGCCGGACTTCACCGCGTAGGTGCGCCGCAGCAGGTAGTGGACAGTGAGCCCCTGCAGCATCATGCAGGCGCCCTGCTCGAAGGAAATCGCGTCGGGGAGCTTCACCAGGCGCTCGGCGGGGTGCAGCTTCACCTCGGCATAGGTTCCCAGCGGTCCGGTCGTCCAGGCCACGCGGTCGCCCGCCTTCACCTCGCTCACGCCGGGTCCGACCGCCTCGACCACGCCGGCGCCTTCGCGCCCGATCGGCGAGGGCAGCGGCAGCGGATAGAGGCCGCTGCGATGATAGGTGTCGATGTAGTTGAGGCCGACGGCTTTCAGCCGGATGCGCGCTTCGCCGGGGCCGGGGTCGCCGACGGTGATTTCCTCCCATTGCAGGACTTCTGGGCCGCCGGTCTTGTGGAATCGGATTGCGTGGGGCATGGGGGATCTCGGAGTAAAGGGGGAAAGGGTCGCTATTGTCGCGCGAAATGTCTCCGCGCCGTGCCTCAGTTCCCGAGGATCGTACCCGGCTCGACACCTGCGGACTTGGCCCACTCGGCAGCCGACACCTTCTTGCCTTCCTCGGGCTTCACCTTGGCGATCTCGATCTGGCC
>CAZOIB010000153.1:0-4454 GCA_964579785.1 uncultured Lysobacter sp.
GCCGGTACATGGCCAGGATCGGCAGGCGCGACCAGAGATAACGCCCCGCGATGTCGTAGCCCCCCAGGTGCGGAGTGACGAAGATGAGAGGCCGGTTGTCCGCCCGCAGGCGCTCGACGGCTTCCCAGCCGTCCAGTTCCCGCACCAGCCCCGCCACTTCGTCGACGGGCCGGAAGAGCGCCCAGGCGAGTTCGGCCGCCCCCTTGCCGATCTCGGCCGCGTTCTCGCGGACCAGGCGCGCGAGAGCCGCCTCGTCGGCCGCGACCATGGCAGTCCGGAGATTCTCGAGCGTGCGCAGGCGCAGGCGTGGCGAGAGCGCATAGACGAGCCTGCCGGCCCACGCGCCCACGCGGTGGTTCGCGGGAAGGTCGAGCCAGGCAAGGAACCGGAGCAGGATTCTCAAGAGGGGGCCGCCGGTGACGCACGGGCGGGAGCGGGAAATTTGCTAAAATTCCGGGTTCAACTGGCGACTGTGGGACGAACCCGATGAAATCGAACTACCTCTTCACCTCGGAATCGGTTTCCGAGGGCCACCCGGACAAGGTGGCGGACCAGATATCCGATGCCGTTCTCGACGCCATTCTAGCGCAGGACCCCCGCTCCCGAGTCGCCGCCGAGACGCTGTGCAACACGGGGCTCGTCGTGATGGCGGGCGAGATCACCACGCACGCCAACGTCGACTACATCCAGGTCGCGCGCGACACGATCAAGCGCATCGGCTACGACAACACCGACTTCGGCATCGACTACAAGGGCTGCGCGGTCATGGTCTGCTACGACAAGCAGAGCCCGGACATCGCGGCCGCGGTCGACCACGCTTCCGACGAGTACCTGAACCAGGGCGCCGGCGACCAGGGAATGATGTTCGGCTATGCATGCGACGAGACCCCCGTGCTCATGCCCGCGCCCATCTACTACGCGCATCGCCTCGTCGAGCGCCAGTCGCAGGTGCGCAAGGACGGGCGCCTGCCCTGGCTGCGGCCGGACGCCAAGAGCCAGGTGACGATGCGCTACGAGAACGGCAAGCCGGTCGCGATCGACACCGTCGTCCTCTCGACGCAGCACGCCCCGGACATCTCGCAGGAGCAGATCAAGGAGGCGGTGATCGAGCTGGTCATCAAGCCCGTGCTGCCCAGGGAGATGATCGCGGGCACGCGCTACCTCGTGAACCCGAGCGGGCGTTTCGTCGTCGGCGGCCCGCAGGGCGACTGCGGCCTGACCGGCCGCAAGATCATCGTCGACACCTACGGCGGCGCCTGCCCGCACGGCGGCGGCGCCGTCTCGGGCCAGGATCCCTCCAAGGTCGACCGCTCCGCCGCCTATGCCGCGCGCTACGTGGCGAAGAACGTGGTGGCCGCCGGCCTCGCCCGCCAGTGCCAGATCCAGCTTTCCTATGCGATCGGCGTGGCCAAGCCCATCAACGTGACCGTCTACACCGAGGGCACGGGCACCATTGCCGACGAGAAGATCGCGAAGCTGGTCGAGGAGCACTTCGACCTGCGCCCCAAGGGCATCGTCACCATGCTCGACCTGCTGCGCCCGATCTACCAGAAGACCGCCGCCTACGGCCACTTCGGCCGCGAGGAGCCCGAGTTCCTGTGGGAGACCACGGACAAGGCCAGGCTCCTGCGCGAGGCTGCCGGACTGAAGGGCGAAGCGAAGAAGGCTGCTGCGACGGCTGACTGACCCCCACCTAGCGCCCGAAGATCCCCTTCTTGAGGAGATCGAGCGGGTTCACCGGCTCTTCCTTCTTCTGCCGCTCGCGCGCCGGCGCCTCCTCCTGGCCGAGCATCGTCATCGCCGTCGACTTCACGCGCACGCGCAGCGACCACTCGGGGTTCCAGGCCGCGAGGAGCTTCGCGTCCGTCGGCCGCGGCGGGTGCAGCAGGTTCAGCTCGTTGCCGTAGGCGATGCCGCGCACCATCGCGCCGCCGGCGTTGCCGAAGATGCCGGCGGGAATCGCGCACTTCTGCGTGGTCGCCGGCAGCAGCACCTTCTCCTTCACCCACTGGTCGATCTGCGCGTTGGCCAGGTAGTCGAGGAGACCGAGGCCCGCCTCGGGCACCTCGCTCGAGCTCCACAGGACCAGGTCGTCGCCGCTGCCGCCCATGGCGGACAGGAAGTAGGCGCGCGCCGTGGAGACCGCATTCCAGTTGGCGGCGATGGGACCCTTCGGGTCGCCCGGCGCGGCAAGGTTCAGGCGCTCCATGAAATCCTGCCTTTCCTGGATCCCGAAGCGGAAGCCGGGCGGGACGCCCTCGCCGCTGACGGCATGCTCTCCCAGCAGGGACGCATCCTTCGGCACGCGCTGCCGATCCTTCTCGTTGGGCCAGATGGCGCGGCCCGGCTGGGCGGTCGCGCCGCGCTCCGGTGCGTAGCGGCCGACGAAGAACTTCGCGAAATCCATCGGCCCGGCGGTGGCCATGTCGAGGATGCGCGGCTGCCCCGCGCGCACCGTCTCGCCGCAGCCCCAGTAGAGCAGCAGGCGCCCCTTGGGCTTCTGCTGCTCGACGCTTTCCGGCGTCGTGTCCGGGGCCGTGCCTCCCGGTTGCGGCTTCGGGACCGGCAGCAGGGGCAGGCTCGATCCCATCTTCTGGCCCGGCGGGATGGCGTGGGTGCCTTCCGTTCCAGCCGGCTTCTGGCGCGTGTACAGGGCGAGGTCCAGCCACTTGCCCGGCATCATGCCGAGCTTGGAGCCGCCGAAGGTGTTGCCCATGAGGCTCCCGAGCAGCGGCATGTCGGCCATCTCCTCGGCGCCGGGGATGGCGAGGTGCACGGTGGCGACATCCATCCAGTAGTTCGCGATCGGCGTCTTCGCCGGCGCGCCCTTGGACTGGGCCAGCGCCGGCGCGGCGCCCGCGGCCAGGCTGACCGCCAGCGCGATGCGGGCGATGCGGGGGAAGGATCGGTTCATGGCGGGCCTTTCGCGAGTGGTTGGCGGATCTGGCGCGACGCTAGCAAGCCGCGCACGGGGGCGGCAAGGGGAAAGCGAGTGCCTGTTGACCTGCATCAGCGGAACTGCTCGCGGACGATCGGCGCGAGGGGTGGCCATGGCCGCGCCACAACCGCCCGGATATTTGCTAGGATAACGGCCTTCCCTGAGGAGCGTTGCAACAAGCCGGATTCGGTAACCCCAAGCAAGTTGGGGCCCCCCGCTTGCCAGGCTCAGGGCTTCGAGATCATCCGAACTGCGCTCGTTGAACCGTGACCCGCTCACGGCAGCGAGTGCGAAATCCCCCTCCTGCCATGACCGGTCGCCCTTTGAGGAGTGATCCGCACATGAACGCCATCCTGAAACCGAACGCGACCGCGGACTACGTGGTCACCGACCTGGCATTGGCCGACTGGGGCCGCAAGGAAATCGCCATCGCCGAGACCGAGATGCCCGGCCTCATGGCGATCCGCGCGGAATTCGCCGCGTCCCGCCCGCTGCGCGGCGCCCGCATCACCGGGTCGCTGCACATGACGATCCAGACCGCCGTCCTGATCGAGACCCTGAAAGCGCTCGGCGCGGACGTGCGCTGGGCCTCGTGCAACATCTACTCGACGCAGGACCACGCTGCCGCGGCCATCGCGAAAGGCGGCACCGCCGTTTTCGCGAAGAAGGGCGAGTCCCTCACCGAGTACTGGGACTACACCCACCGCATCTTCGAGTGGCCGGATGGCGGCTACACCAACATGATCCTCGACGACGGCGGCGATGCCACGCTGCTGCTGCACCTGGGTGCGCGCGCCGAGACCGATGCCACGGTGCTGGCCAACCCGGCGAGCGAGGAGGAGACCTGCCTCTACGCCTCGATCAAGGCCAAGCTCGCGCAGGACCCGCAGTGGTACTCCACGCGCCTGGCCAAGGTAAAGGGTGTCACCGAGGAAACCACCACCGGCGTGAAGCGTCTCTACCAGATGGCGAAGGAGGGAACGCTCAAGTTCCCGGCCATCAACGTGAACGACTCCGTCACCAAGAGCAAGTTCGACAACCTCTACGGCTGCCGCGAGTCGCTCGTGGACGGCATCAAGCGCGCCACCGACGTGATGATCGCCGGCAAGGTCGCGGTGGTCGCGGGCTACGGCGACGTGGGCAAGGGCTCGGCCCAGGCGCTGCGCGCGCTGTCCGCGCAGGTCTGGGTCACGGAAATCGATCCCATCTGCGCGCTGCAGGCGGCGATGGAAGGCTACCGGGTGGTGACGATGGACTACGCCGCCGACAAGGCCGACATCTTCGTGACCGCCACCGGCAACTACCAGGTCATCACGCACGACCACATGGCGCGCATGAAGGACCAGGCGATCGTCTGCAACATCGGCCACTTCGACAACGAGATCGACGTCGCGTCGCTCAAGGCCTATGCGTGGGACAACATCAAGCCCCAGGTCGACCACGTCATCTTTCCCGACGGCAAGCGCATCATCCTGCTGGCCGAGGGGCGGCTGGTGAACCTGGGCTGCGGCACCGG
>CAZOIB010000154.1:0-1642 GCA_964579785.1 uncultured Lysobacter sp.
ACAACAAGAACCCGGACCTGATGAAGTTCGCCGAGTACGAGGAGGTCGCCTTCACGTACCAGAAGATCATCTGGACCTGGAACGAGGGCGGCATCACCGCCGAGGACGACTGGGAGGCCCCGCTCGCCTGATCGCGAGACCCGGCCTAGGCCGGTGACGGGAGCGATTCGACCCTCGGGTCGGATCGCTCCTTTCGTTTGTGCGCCCAGCATGGGCGCCGTCTTGCTGGTGAAAGTCCAACCGAAAGGGGGCCATCCCGATCGAAGCGAGCCGCAACCGCGGAAGGGCGACCGACCGTGGGAAGGAAGCGGGGAGCGAAACCGCGGGCGGATGTACAAGAACCGGATCCGAGGCGCCGCCAAACGGGGCGAACGGGCAAACGACCGCGAAGCTTCGATGGCCAAGGCTCAGGCAGCGTAAATCCGGCGGTCGCGCGGCGAAGGACGGCGTTCTTACCTGGGGAGCTCTCGCCTTGCGTCCGCAAGGGCGACGCGGTGCGAGCCGCGGAGCGAGAAGTCAGCCGAGGTCGTAGTAGCCGGCAACGGCGAAGGACCGAACGAAGGGGAGAGCGAGACGACCGTGGGTCTCGTGGTCAAACGGCCTCAGATGTCCAGGCAACTGGAGCTACCGCTGGCGGGTAGGGGTGAAGCCCCGAGAGGAAGGCGGAAGCGCCGACGGCGACACACGGAGACGAGCGCTCGGGAGCGAGCGACCTGATGGCGCGGGCGGTGTCCCGCTCGAACCTTCAGGCGGCGCTGAAGCGAGTGAGGAAGAACAAGGGCAGTCCCGGCATCGACGGGATGACGGTGGAGGAGCTGCCCGCCCATCTGCGAGCCCACTAGCCCGTGCTTCGCGAGCAGTTGCTCGCGGGCCGGTACCGGCCCTCGCCGGTGAAGCAGCAGCTCATCCCGAAGGCGGGCGGTGGGATGCGCAAGCTTGGCATCCCGACCGTGCTCGACCGCTTCATCCAGCAGGCCCTGTTGCAGGTCCTGCAGCCGATGATCGACCCGGTCTTCTCGCGGCACAGCTACGGCTTCCGGCCTGGCCGCCGTGCGCACGACGCCGTCGTCGCCGCGCAACGGTACGTCCAGGGCGGGAGCAAGTGGGTGGTGGACGTGGACTTGGGGCAATTCTTCGACCGCGTGAACCACGATGTGCTGATGGGCAGGCTGGCGAAGCACGTCGGCGACGGCCGCGTGCTCGGGCTCGTCCGCCGCTACCTCGACGCCGGGATCCTGGCGAACGGGGTAGTGGTGGAGCGGTACGAGGGGACGCCGCAGGGCGGCCCGCTGTCACCGCTGCTCGCGAACGTGCTGCTCGACGAGGTCGACAAGGAGCTCGGGAAACGCGGTCACGCGTTCGTACGCTACGCCGACGACTGCAACGTGTACGTGCGGTCGCGCCGGGCAGGCGAGCGGGTGATGGGGCTGCTGCGACGGCTGTACGCGCGGCTCCGACTACGCGTCAACGAGGCGAAAAGCGCGGTGGATCTGGCCTGGAACCGCAAGCTCCTCGGCTACTCCTTGTGGGTGGCAGCGGGGCGCGTGGTGAAGCGCCGGGTCGCGAGCAAGGCCCTGACGGCGATGAAGGAGCGCGTCCGCATCATCACGAAGCGGACGGGAGGCCGGAGCCTTCAGCAGGT
>CAZOIB010000155.1:0-11472 GCA_964579785.1 uncultured Lysobacter sp.
GCATCGCACCCGACCGCGGGCGACGCAGCATCGCTCGATGAGATCCGCGAGGGCATCTTCAATACGCGAGAGCTCCGTAATCTTTCCGCGCACGTCCGCGAGTTTCCGTTCGGCTTGCTCTCGCGCTTCCCTACAGCTCGAACCATCGTCTAGCTTGAGCAGGTCCCCGACCTCCTCCAGGCTGAATCCCAGCCGCTGGGCCGCCTTGATGAACCGAAGCCGAGCGAGGACCGCAGGATCGTAGCGGCGGATGCCTCCGAGCGGCCTGTCCGGTTCTGGCAGAAGTCCCTTGCGCTGGTAGAACCGGATGGTCTCGACGTTGACCCCGGCGCTCTTGGCCAGCAGACCAACGGTGAGGGATGGCGATGCGGTTTTCATGGGTCTTGACTCCGTACTCAGGTACGGACTTAAGTTTGCGCCATGAATACCGATTCCCCAAGCCAGGAGCCCACTTCCGGCGGCGGCGCCCTGCTCGCCGGGGGTCTGGCCGCCATCCTTGCCTCGACCTGCTGCCTCGGGCCCCTCGTGCTGATCTCCATCGGCGTGTCCGGCGCGTGGATCAGCAATCTGACGGTACTGGAGCCCTACCAGCCGATCTTCGTTGGCGTCGCGGTCATCGCACTCCTTCTGGCGTGGCGGCGGATCTGGCGGCCGGCAGCGGCGTGCGAGCCCGGGCTGGTGTGCGCAATTCCCCGGGTCAATCGCGCCTACAAGACGCTCTTTTGGGTGGTGCTTGCACTCGTCATCGCGGCACTGGGCTTCCCGGTGATCGCTCCCTGGTTCTACTGAATGGAAAACGTAATGAAGAAACTGCTCGCTGGTCTGATACTGGCAATGCTGGCCATCCCCGCCTTGGCGGCGATGAAGACGGTGACCCTCTCCGTGCCGGGAATGAACTGCGCGACCTGCCCGATCACCGTCAAGAAGGCCCTCGGCAAAGTTGACGGAGTTACCAAGACCGAGGTGAATCTCGAGAAGCGCGCCGCCGTGGTCACTTTCGACGACGCCCGCACCAACCTCGAGGCCCTGACCCGCGCCACCGGGGATGCGGGTTATCCGTCCACGCTCGTCGAGGAGAAGAAGTGACCACCGTGATTCTCGAGTCCACGTTGACGTGTCCCGCATGCGGTCACGTCAAGGCGGAGACCATGCCGACCGACGCCTGCCAGTGGTTCTACGAGTGCGAGCACTGCCACACGGTGCTCAAGCCCAAGCCGGGCGACTGCTGCGTCTTCTGTTCCTACGGGACGGTGCCCTGCCCCCCGATCCAGGAGAAGGGGACGAGCACCTGCGGCTGCAGCGGCAACTGATCGCGAACGAGCCGTTGCCAACTCGGAGAATGGGGGCCGTCGATGGCGGCGAATCTGCGCAGCCGCTCGGCGAGCACTGTCGTCCAGCAACGCCACCTCCGCAATTCTTTGGAATTGCTCGACACCGTACCGAGGATGACCTGACCTGTCTCAGAAGCTTCGGTCCAGACAGGACCTGGAATTGACTCAGCACTCTAGGTTGAGGTTAAGAGCGCAATGCGCCGCCATTCACGCCGTGAATGAGATCCCGCACTTCCGCTTCGGGTCGAAAGCAGTCGCTCGCCCCAAGTACGACAACGCCCCCGATGTCCCGGTAGGCAAGTTCATTTCGCATCCCTGAAACTGCGAGCCCGATGGGCCCGGCCGGGAATCGGGGAAGTCGTGGGTTGACTTCCCCGATTCCCGGTTGAGATGCCCCGAGGGCTCACGCCTGCAGTTTCCGGGATGCGAAATGAACTTGCCTACCGGGGCATCTCATCGGGAACGCCTGCTACATCGACAGCGATCCCTCGCGGAATTCCGTCTTGTCGAGCCAGACGTTGACGAGCACGGGCTTGCCGGCGTGGGCGAGCCTGCGCGCATGCGCCAGCCCCGCCTTGATTTCCGCGTCGGTGCGGATCTCGATGCCTTCCGCGCCGAAGCCCTTCGCCACCTCGTGGTAGGCGGTGCGCGCGAGCACCGTGCCCACGTCGTCGCCCAGCATCTTCACCTGTTCGCGCGCGATCTGCGTCCAGCAGGCGTCGTTGCCCACCACCGCGATGACCGGGATGCCGTGGCGCACGAAGGTGTCGAACTCCGCCAGGCCGTAGCCGCTCGCGCCGTCGCCCCAGATGAGCCAGACCTCCGCGTCCTTGCGCACGGTGCGCGCGCCGAGGGAGAACCCGGCCCCTACGCCGAGCGTGCCGAAGGCCCCGGGGTCGAGCCAAGTGAGCGGCCCGCGCGGGTGCAGGATGTAGGAGGCCGTCGCGACGAAATCGCCGCCGTCGGCGACGAAAATCGCGTTGTCCCCGGCCGCGTGCTCCAGCGCCCGGAAGAGCGCGAGCGGATTCACGTGCGTGCCCGATGCCGCGGCCTGCGTGTCGATTTCCTTCTCCCGCTCGGCGTCGCGCGCCTCGAGTGTGGCGATCCACTCGGGGCGCCAGAGCCCGTGCGCCTTCTGCGCGAGAGCCACGAGGAAACGCCCGGCATCGCCGATCGCCTCTATGTCCGCCGTGCGGTTCAGGCGCGCGTCCCGGGTGCTGCGGTTGGCCGCGATGAGGGTGGCGGAGCGGCGCACGTGCTTGCCGTAGTCGAGCCGGAAGTCGCACGGCACGCCGGCGAGCAGGACGCAATCGGCCTCGCGCAGCGCCTTGCGGCGCGCGTGGCGCATCTGCAGAGGGGAATCGCGCCCGAGCAGGCCGCGCGCCATGCCGGAGAGATAGACGGGCACGCCGAGCTTCGCGACGGCCTGCGCCACCGCATCCGCCTGGGCCGCATCGACCAGCGTCTGGCTGCCCAGCACGATCAACGGACGCTCGGCCTTGGCCAGCGCATCGAGGACAAGCGTGAGCGAAGAATCCCCTGCAACCGGTACCGGTACCTTGCGCACCTTGGGCGCATAGCGGCGGCCGCTGCCCTCGAACATCTTCTCCGCATGCCGGTTCAGGTACCAGCGCAGGAAGCGGTCGGGAATCGACGTGCCCTTCCCCGCCGCGTCCTCGTACCAGCCACGAATGAGTTTCTCGTCGTAGAGGAGATCGACCGGGCACTCGACGAACGTGGGACCCGGCACGCCTTCGAGCGCGGCGGCGAGCGCCTCTTCCACGGCCGGGCCGAGGTCGGCCACGCGCTTCACCTGTTTCGCGAGCTTGACGTGCGGTTCCACCAGCGGCAGTTGCTCGATGTCCTGCAGCGCGCCGCGCCCCTGCAGCGCGGTCGGCGCCGCCCCGCCCAGGAGAAGCACCGGCGACTGCGCGAGTTGCGCGTTCTTGAGCGCGGTGATGGTATTGGTGATGCCCGGGCCCGCGGTGACGGCGGCCACGCCGGGCGTGCCGGTGAGGCGCGCTGCCGCGTCCGCCGCGAAGACCGCCGTCACCTCGTTGCGCGTGTCGACGATCGCGATGCCGCGCCGCTTGGCCGCCACCAGGATCGGCGAGATGTGGCCGCCGCACAGGGTGAAGATCCAGCGCACGCCCCAGGCTTCCAGCGCCGCGGCGACGCGCTCGCCTCCGTGCGCCGGCGCATCCGCGTGCTTCGACTTGCCACCGTGGGCCTTGACCATCGTTGTCGCCTTTCTAGGATTGCGCGTCGCCCGCCGCATGCCGGCGCGCGAGTTCGCGGTAATCGATCTTGCCCACTTTCGTGAGCGGGAGCTCCGCGACGAATTCCACCTCGCGCGGGCAGGACCACTTGATGAGCCGCTCGCGGCAGTGGGCGATGAGCGCTTCCTCGAGCGCCGCGCCGGCCGCTGCCTTGTCGCGCAGCACCACGCACGCCTTCACGCGCTCGACCTGCGCCGCATCCGGCACGCCGATCACGCAGACTTCCGCCACCGCGGGATGCTCGCGCAGCACCGCTTCCACCTGCGCGGGATAGACGTTGAAGCCCGACGACTTGATCATGCGCTTCAGACGCACGGAGAAGTAGAAGAAGCCGTCGGCGTCCATCTTGCCGAGGTCGCCGGTATGCAGCCAGGTGCGGCCATCGCCGTGCACCTTGAGTGTCTGCGCCGTGGCCTCCGGGTCGTCGAGGTAGCCGAGCATCACCGCGGGGCCGGCCAGGCAGATCTCCCCCTCCTCGCCCACCGGCGCCTCCGCGAGGATGCCGGGCTTGACGATCTTCGCCAGCATGTCCGGGAACGGGATGCCCACGGAACCCTCGCGGTACTCGGTGAGCGGCGTGGCCATGATGCCGGTGACGGCCTCGGTGAGCCCGTAGCCTTCGAGGAGCTTCACGCGGCCCCCGCCCGCGGTCACCATCGCCTCGAATCGTTCCTTGACCGCGCGCGGCAGCGTGTCAGCGCCGCAGAAGCAGGCGGTGAGGCAGGAGAGGTCCGCCTGGGCGAGCGAGGCATCCTTCGTCAGGGCGTCGAAGAGCGTCGGCACGCCCACCAGCACGTTGGGCCGCTCCGTGCGCAGGAGCTTCGCGACGATCTCGGCGCTGAACTGCGGCACGAGGATCGACTTGCCCCCGGCCATGAACGCCGCGTTGATGCACACGCCCAGCCCGAAGCCGTGGAAGATCGGCAGCACGGCGAGGATGGCATCCTTCTCGCCCATCCCGCACCACGAGGCCGCCTGCATGCCCTGAGCGATGAAGTTGCGGTTGGACAGCACGATGCCCTTCGGCAGACCCGTGGTGCCGCCGGAAAAGAGGATGGCGGCGGCGTCATGGGTCTTGCCGGCCGGCGGCTCGGTCGCAGGCGTCGCGGCATCCAGCAAGGCGGCCCATGCACGCACGCGCGGGTCCGCGGGAACGGCCGGGATCTTGCGGCCCTTGGTCACCCAGAACCCGAGGCGCTTCAGGGGCGACAGGTACTCCGGGATGCGCGCGACGAGAATCTTTTCGAGCGGCTTCTTCGGCGCCGCCGCCGCGAGCGTGCCGTAGAAGGCGTCCAGCGTGAGCGCCATGCGCGCGCCCGTGGCATCGAGGAAGTGCGTGATCTCCGGCGCCGTCGACAGCGGGTGGATCAGCGCCGGCAACGCCCCCAGCCGGTTGGCCGCGTAGAAGGCGATCACGCCCTGCGGAGAGGTCGGCATGGAAATGAGGAGGCGATCCCCGGCGCGCAGGCCCTCGGCAGCCAAGGCCGTCGCGCAGCGGTCCACGGAATCGAGAAGCTCGGCGTAGGTGGCCTTCGTGCCGAAGAAATCCCAGGCCACCGAGCCCGGCACGCGCCGCGCCGTGGCGGCGAGCGCCTCGTAGAGCGTGACTTCGGGATAGGCGATCGTGGCGGGCACGCTTCCGTAGAAGCGCAGCCACGGGTGGCTGGTGGTCATGGCTTGATCCTACCCTCACTCGCCTGCCGCCACGCGCCCTCCACCGCCGGCTGCACGACGTACATCTCGAAGAGCGAGCGGCGCAGCTTCGAGTCCCCGGCGAAGGCCACGCGGAACTCTTCCAGGTCGACCGCCTTGCGTGTCTGCGCGAGCGTTTCGCCGCGCGCGACCGCGGCGCGCACCTGGTCGCGGACGGACGCCGCCAGCCGCGCGACGAGGCGGACATGTGCGTCGTCGCGCAGCACGGGACCGTGGCCCGGCACGAAGACCGTCGCCTTGAGTTCCAACAGCCGCTCGAGCGTGCCGGCGTACTCCAGCGGCGCGGCGGTGTTGCCGATGAGCGGCACCGGCCACACCACGAGATCGCCGGTGATGGCGATGCGCTCCGCGGGCAGCCACACCACGAGGTCCGAACGCGTGTGTCCGGCGCCCAGGTTAAGTATCTCGATCGTGCGGGCGGCGCGGCGCAACGTCAGGCGTTCGCGCACCTCCAGGGTGGGCGGGATGAACTGCACGCTCTTCGTCTCGTCCAGGTAGCGTTCCGCCTGCGCCGAATCGCTCGCCAGGGCCGCGCGGATTTCCGCATCGAGGGGATTGCCGGCGCTGTCGCGGCCTTCCGCCAGGCGCTTGCGCAGCGCCTGCACCATGCCCGGCCCGTACTCGAGCATGTCGGCGCGGTTGCGCTCGCCGATCCCGGCCAGTTCCTCGCGTGTGGCCGCATGGCCGATGAACTCCACGCCCGGATAGGCTTCCCGCCACGCCGCGTTGCCCTCGAAGTGGTCGAGGTGCCAGTGCGTGTTGACGACGTAGCGCACGGGCTTTGCGGTGATGGCCCTGAGCGCCGCGATCGTCGCGCGGGAGGACGACGCCGTGGCGTTGGCATCCACCACGATCACGTCCGCCTCGTTCTCGATGAAGACGTTGTTGGCGTCGAACATCATCCCGACCGGCTCGCGGCGGATGACGGCATGGACGCCCTCGGCGAGGCGCGTCACCTCGAAGCCGCGCGCGGGCTCGTCGGCCGCGAATGCGACACCCGCGGCGAGCCCGGCCAGGAGTGCCGCCGCAGCGCGCACCACGACCGCGTTACTCCGGCAGCGCCTGGATCTCGAACGCCGTGCGCAGCGTGGGCGTGATGGGCGCGCCCAGCGGATCGAACCACTTGGCGTAGATCTTCTCGATCTCGCCCGAGCGCATGAGGCCGGAGAGCGTGCGGTTCACCACCAGCTTGAAGTCGGCGTCGTTCCTGCGCAGCATCAGGCCGAAAGGCTCGTAGGAGAGGTGTCGGCCGGTCACGACGTAGTCGGCGGGGTTGCGCGCCTTGGAACGCAGGCCCATCAGCTGGATGTCGTCGCTCACGTTGGCGTCGACCCGCCCGCTCTCCAGCACCAGGAAGCCCTCGCCGTGGTCCTTCACGTTGAGGATCTTGATGCCGAGGTTCAGCTTGTCGGAGAGGTTCTTGATGACGCGCTCGTTGGTCGTGCCCTGCGAGACGGAGATCGTCTTGCCCTTGAGGTCCTCGACCTCCTTGATGCCCGACTTGGCCTTGACCAGGAGCCGCGTCCCGCCGATGAAGGTCACGTGCGAGAACTCCGCCTGCTTCTGGCGCGTGAGCGTGTTGGTGGTCGAGCCGCATTCCAGGTCCACGGTGCCGTTGGCCACGAGCGGGATGCGCGTCTGCGAGACCACGGGGATGCGGCGCACCTTCAGGTCGGGCAACTTCAGCTCCGCCTTGACCGCCTCGACGACCTTCTCGCAGAGGTCGATCGAGTAGCCGATGGCGTTCTGCTTCTCGTCGAGATAGGAGAACGGGACGGAAGTTTCGCGGATGCCCAGTACCAGGGTGCCGCTCTCCTTCACCTTCTTGAGCGTTCCGGCGAGTTCCTGGGCCGTCGCGACCCCCGAAGCGGCGAGCAGCAGTACGATGGCGATGATTCTCATGGCGTTCTCCCCCTTGGAAGTCGCGATTCTATAGGAAGCCCCTCATGGCCTATCGCTGGACCTGTGCCGTCGTCGGTGGCGGCACCATGGGCGCGGACATCGCCCTCACGCTGGCGCGCGCCGGTTGTCCCACCTACGTCGTCGAGACGTTCGACGGCGTGCGCGACACCCTCCCCGGGCGCCTGCACGCCGGGCTGGCCGCGCTCGGGAGCCCGCAGCGCATCGATCGCATCACGGTGCACGCCACGCTCGACGCCGTGCCCTGGCGCGACATCGACCTCGTCATCGAGGCGGTGCCCGAAAAGCTCGACCTGAAGCGCGCCCTCTTCGCCGACCTCGTGCAACGCGTGCGCCCCGGCACGCTCCTGGCCAGCAACAGCTCGAGCTTCCCCATCAGCGCCATCGCCGCGGGGCTCGCCCATCCGGGACGCTTCTTCAACCTGCACTACTTCATGCCGGCCCACCTCGTGCCGCTGGTGGAGGTCGTGTGCGGCGCCGCGAGCGACCCGGCGCTGGCCGCGGCACTCGCGCAGTTCATGCGCACGACGGGCAAGGTCCCGGTCATCGTGAAGAAGGACCTGCCCGGCTTCCTCGCCAACCGCCTGCAGCATGCGCTCGCGCGCGAGGCCTACGCGCTCATCGACGCGGGCGTGGCGACGGCGGAAGACATCGATGCGGCCGTGCGCTTCGGCTTCGGTTTCCGCTACCTCGCCGCCGGGCCGATCCTGCAGAAGGACCATGCCGGCATCGACGTGCACGCCGCCGCCGCCGCGACCATGTATCCCTCGCTCGCCGCCGACACGGTGCCCGCGAAAGTGCTCTCCGGCCTGGTCGCCGCGGGTCGCCTGGGGATGAAGACGGGTGCCGGCTTCTACGAGTGGACGCCGGAGACGATCGCGAAGGAGCGTGCCCGCTACGAGGCGGTGCTGCGCGCCGCGCTGGCGATCCTGGAGGCGGAGTTGCCCAGGGTCGAAACCGGGGCCTAGGTGGCGGGGCCGCCCCGAAGCAGGTATCGTTCGCCGCGCGTCACCCTTACCCACCCTGCCCGGAGCGACTCCATGCTGCGCAACGCCTCGCTGTTCATCGTCATTCTCGCCGCCGCCGGCCTCGCCCAGGCGCAGGCCCTCGACGGCCGCCTGAAGAAGATCGCCGACACCAAGACCATCACCCTCGCCTACCGCACCGATGCGGCGCCGTTTTCCTTCGAGGACGACAAGAAGCAGCCCATCGGCTACACGATCGACATCTGCAAGCGCGTGGCGGCCCTGATCCAGAACCAGATCGGCGCCAAGGAACTCGCCGTGAAGTGGGTGCCGGTGACCTCGCAGAACCGCTTCGACGTCGTCGCCAAGGGGCAGGCCGACCTGGAGTGCGGCGCGAGCACCGCCACCCTCTCGCGCATGAAGCAGGTCGACTTCTCCAACTACGTCTTCGTGGACAGCACGGGCCTGCTCGCGCTCAGGACGAGCAACATCCGTTCGCTGGCGGACCTCGGCGGCAAGCGCATCGGCGCGGTCTCGGGCACGACCAACGAGCGCGCGATCGAGCGGCTCGAACAGCGGCGCAAGCTCGGCATCAAGGTGACGGCGTTCAAGTCGCGCGACGAGGCCTGGGCGGCGCTCGAGGAAGGCAAGATCGACGCCTTCGCCGGCGACAAGCTGCTGCTGCTGGGCGGCAGCCTCAAGGCGAAGGACCCGAAGGCGCTGAACCTGCTGCCCGAGGACCTGTCCTTCGAGCCGTATGCGATTGCCCTGCCGCGCAACGACTCCACCATGCGCCAGGCCGTGAACGCCGGCCTCACGCACGTCTATCGCGAGGGCGAGATCGTCTCGATCTTCAACAAGTGGTTCGGGGCCTTCGGCGAGCCCACCGGGCTCATGCGGGCGATGTTCATCTTCGGGGCCGTGCCCGAGTAGCGGCAGCCACTCTCCCGCCGGGGCGGCCCGCGCCGTCCCGGGACGGGGCTACGAGCCGCGCTTGTAGACGAGCTTCCTGGTGCCGCCGTCGCAGGTGCCGACCACGCGGCCTTCCTTCTGCTCGTCCTTGGCCACGATGTCGATGGTCCAGGCCTTGACGCCCTTGGCCTTGAGTTTCGCCTCGATCTCGCCCTTGAGTTCCTCGCAGGATTTCTTCGCCAGGGCGGGAGTGGCGGCCAGCGCCATGGCAACGGCCAGCAGGATGGATTTGTGCATTTGCGGTAACCCTCGGGAAACTCGTCCCCGGTAGCATAGTCAGGTTTGTGCTTTCCCGCCATTGCCGGCAACGGCGACCCCGAAGGCCTGCGCCAGCCCGGCGGGCCCGCCCCGGGTTCGAAATTAGCTTGGTGAAGAGGTAGACTCTTCCCAAGGCAGTCTCCACCGCAGCAGTCCGAACCCCTCTCCGCCGTGACCATCCCCGAAGCCATCCCCGAAGCCCGTCCCGGCGAGGGCGCGTCCGCGCCCGCCGGCAAGACCGATGCCCCCGTGACGCCGGAACAGTTCCGCGACGCCATCGTGCACAAGCTCGTCTACGCCGTCGGCAAGGACAAGCGCCACGCCCTCGAGCACGACTGGCTGATCGCCACGGCGCTCGCCACCCGCGACCAGATGGTCGAGCGCTGGATGGAAGCCACGCGCCGCACCTACCGCGACGGGCGCAAGCGCGTCTACTACTTCTCGCTGGAATTCCTCATCGGCCGGCTTCTCCTCGACGCCCTGGGCAACCTCGGGCTGGTCACGGTCGCGCGCGAGGCGCTGGCCGAGCTCGGCGTCGACTTCGACCGCCTGCGCCGGCTGGAGCCGGATGCGGCGCTCGGCAACGGCGGCCTCGGGCGCCTGGCCGCCTGCTTCATGGAGAGCATGTCGACGCTCGGCATCCCGGCGCACGGCTACGGCATCCGCTACGACCACGGCATCTTCCGCCAGGCCATGAAGGACGGCTGGCAGATCGAGCTGCCCGAGGACTGGCTTTCCTCGGGCAACCCGTGGGAGTTCGAGCGCCCGGAAGTCGCCTACACCATCGGCTTCGGCGGCACCGTGGACGCGGTGCCCAATGCCGACGGCACGACGCGCTCGGTGTGGCGCCCTGCCGACAGCGTCAACGCGCTGGCGTTCGACACGCCCATCGTCGGCTGGCGCGGCCGGCACGTGAACACGCTCCGGCTCTGGTCGGCGCGCTCCGGCCACCCGATCGTGCTCGAGGACTTCAACCGCGGCGACCACGTGGGAGCACTCGCCGACCGCGTGCGGCTGGAGGCGATCTCGCGCGTGCTCTACCCCAACGACGACACGCCGGCCGGGCACGAGCTGCGCCTGCGCCAGGAAATCTTTTTCGCCTCCGCCTCGCTGCAGGACCTGCTGCGCCGCCACAAGGCGCAGCACGGCGAACTCTCGTCGCTCCCGGACCATGTCGCCATCCAGCTGAACGACACCCACCCGGCCATCGCCGTGGCCGAGCTGATGCGCCTGCTGGTCGACGAGCACGGCATGCCGTGGGACTTCGCCTGGCGCATCACCACCCAGGTCTTCAACTACACCAACCACACGCTGCTGCCGGAGGCCCTGGAGAAATGGTCGGTGCCCCTCATGGAGGGGCTGCTGCCGCGGCACATGCAGATCATCTACCTCATCAACGCGCAGCACCTGAAGGCGCTGCGCGATTCGGGGCGCCGCGACCCGAAGCTGATCGCCTCCCTGTCGCTCATCGAGGAGAACCACACGCGCATGGTGCGCATGGGCAATCTCGCCTTCCTCGCCTCGCGGCGCGTGAACGGCGTCTCCGCCCTGCACACGGAATTGATGCGCAAGACCGTGTTCCACGACTTCAACGAGGTCTATCCCGATCGAATCGTCAACAAGACCAACGGCATCACCTTCCGCAGGTGGCTGTTCCAGGCCAACCCCGGCCTCACCAACCTGATCTGCGAGGCACTGGGGCCCGAGTTCACCGACGACACCGACCGCCTCGCGGGGCTGGCGCGCCATGCGGACGATGCCGCCTTCCGCGAGCGCTTCGCCGCGGTGCGGCGCTCCAACAAGGTGCTGCTCGCGCGCGTGATCGCCGACCGCAGCGGCGTGAGCGTCGATCCGGA
The DNA here is from genome assembly GCA_964579785.1 of uncultured Lysobacter sp. GTDB lineage: Bacteria > Pseudomonadota > Gammaproteobacteria > Burkholderiales > Usitatibacteraceae > FEB-7. The sequence goes on from CAZOIB010000155.1 coordinate 11,295, forward strand.
AGCGCTCTTCGACGTGCACATCAAGCGCATCCACGAATACAAGCGCCAGCTCCTGAACCTCCTCGAGATCATCGCCCTCTACAACGAGATGCGCGCCCACCCGGCCAACGACTGGACGCCGCGCGTGAAGATCTTCGCGGGCAAGGCGGCGGCCGGCTACGCGCGGGCCAAGCTCATC
>CAZOIB010000156.1:0-15210 GCA_964579785.1 uncultured Lysobacter sp.
GGCGGCAAGTCTCCCAACATCATCTTTCCCGACGCCGACCTCGACAATGCGGTGAACGGCGTGCTCGCCGGCATCTTCGCCGCCACCGGCCAGACCTGCCTCGCCGGCTCGCGCGCGCTCGTGCACGCCGACATCCACGACGCGTTCGCCGCGCGCCTCGTCGAGCGCACGCGGCGCATCCGGCTGGGCGACCCGCTCGATCCGGATTCGGAGATGGGCACGGTGTCGTGCCGCATGCAGTACGACAAGGTCCTCCACTGGATCGGCGTGGCGAAAGAGGACGGCGCGCAGCTGCTCTGCGGCGGCATCCATCCCGCCGATCCGGCGCTCGCCGCGGGGCTCTTCATCGAACCGATGATCTTCGGCGACGTGACGAACGACATGCGCATCGCCCGCGAGGAGGTCTTCGGCCCGGTCCTGTGCCTCATCAGGTTCCGCGACGAGGACGACGCGGTGGCCATCGCCAACGACACCCGCTTCGGGCTCGCCGCCGGTGTCTGGACCAACGACGTGAAGCGCGCCCACCGCATGGCGCGCCGCCTGCGGGCCGGGACCGTCTGGGTGAACACCTACCGCCGCACCAACTATGCCACTCCCTTCGGCGGCATGAAGGAGAGCGGGATGGGACGCGAGAACGGTCTGGAAGCGATCCACGAGTACACTGAGACCAAGAGCGTCTGGATCGACACCGGGCCCGGCATCAAGGACCCGTTCAATCCACGCGCCTGAAGCCAACAGCGAGGCCCCATGCCATGCCAACGAGACTCGACTTTTCCAAGCTCTCCCTGATGGACGCCCTCGATCTCGCCACCCTGATCGAGGTCGAGGCGCACAAGCGGTACATGCAGTTCGCCGAGCGGCTCGGAAGCCGCGACGTCGACGACGCCGGCGCGGTGTTCGAGTCGATGGCCGTCAACGAGAACAAGCACGGTGAGCAGATCGCCGAGCGCCGGCTGGCGCTGTTCGGCGACCAACCCCCGAAAGTCAGGCTCGACGACATCTTCGATGTGGAGGCCCCCGACGTCGGCGCGCCCCGCGGGGACATGTCCCCGCGGGCGGCGTACCTGGTCGCGTTGTCCTCGGAGGAAAAGGCCTTCGCGTTCTACGACCAGGCCCTGCGCTACGTGACCCAGCCGGACGTCAAGGCGCTGTTCGAGGAACTGCGGGGCGAAGAGGCCGAGCACGTCCAGATGATCAAGGAGATCCTCGCGAAGTTGCCGGCATCGGCTGCGGTCGAACTCGAGGACCTGGACGCCTACCCCAACAAGGTCTTCGCTCACAAGTACGGCATGGATTCCTGATTCGCTGCGAGCGCGGCACTTTCGAACCGCCTGATCAGCGGATTGGGTTCATCTCCGGCAAGCCACGCGAGGCAGATCGGCGGCATGGGCCAGCGGAAGGGCAGGGCCCGGATGCCGCCCCGCTTCTCGAACTGTTGCGCGATGTCGTCCGGCACCGCCGCCAGCAGGTCGCCGTGGCCCACGAAGCTCTCGATGACCGGAAGGGCATAGGTCTCCAGCCGCGTCCGCGGAGCGGGCAATCCGGCCTGCCGGAAGACATGGTCGAGCAACTGGCGCGTGGGCGTCGACGCGGGCGGCAGCAGCCAGTCGCTTGCGGCGAGGTGCGCCAGCTTCAGGCGCACGCCATGACGCAGGAGCGGATGACGCTGGCGCGCCACGACGCGCAACGTCTGCTCGAATACCGGTCGCCACGCGACATCCTTCCCCGCGTTGGCCGACGTGATGCGCCCGACGACGCAGTCCATCTGGCCGCGGCGCAACGAATCCAGCAGCCCATCGGTGGCGCTCTCGGTGATCTGCAGCGCGATGGGCGGCTCTCCTTCCAGGAGGCGGGTCGCCACGCCGCGCAGCCAGTCGGAGGAGACGTTGGGAATCACGCCGATGCGCAGGCGGCCGCCGGCGCCGCGATCGATCGCGTCCAGCGCAACGGCGAGGGCATCCACGCTCTGCAGCATTCGCCGTGCGTAGTCGATCACCGCTGATCCGTGGGGCGTGGGCGTGAGGCCCTGCCGCGTACGCGCGAAAAGCGCCCGTCCGATGGTTGCCTCGAGTTCGCGCAACACCTTGCTCAGCGCCGGCTGGCTCACCGCCAGGGTCGCAGCGGCCTTTCGCAAGCTGCGCGCGTCGGCGATGGCCACGAGGGTCGCGAGTTGCCGCGCCCGCAGGCGCGAGCGAATACGGGCCGGGGTGCCGCTTTCGGACATGCCGTAAAGGTTATCACGCCATATCTCTAATGAGTATTTTGGTTATTTTCTGTTTCTATACTGCGGGGACCCATCCTCGAGGAGCGTCACCATGCCCGACTCCAGCCGCCGTTCCATCCTCTCCGCACTCGCCCTGCTGCTCGGCCTCGGACTCGTCTCCGCAGCCGGCGCCCAGGGCTGGCCGGACAAGCCCGTGCGGATCGTCGTGCCGTACGGCCCCGGCGGGCTCGGCGACGTGCTCGCTCGCGGCATCGGGAAAAAGCTGGGCGATACGCTCGGACAGCCCGTCGTGATCGAGAACAAGCCGGGAGCGGCAGGGATGCTCGGCGCGACGGCGGTGGCCAAGTCGCCGGCGGACGGTTACACCATTCTTCTCGGCTACACCTCGGAAATGACGGTGGCGCCGCAGATGGTGAAGGAACCCGCCTACGACACCACGCGCGACTTCGAGCCCGTGGCGCTTGGCGGCGTGAGTCCCCTGCTGCTGGTCGCGCACCCCTCCACGCCGGGCGACACCCTCGCGGAATTCATCCGGGCGGCGAAGTCGGCGCCGGACAAGCACTCGTACGCATCCGCCGGTCCGGGTAGCCCTGCCCACTTCGCCGGCGAGCAATTGCGGAAATCCGCGGGCATCAGCCTCCTGCACGTGCCTTACAAGGGCGGTGCCCAGGCCGTCACCGACACTCTCGCGGGAGTGGTGAGCATCTATTTCTCCGGCTTTCCGCCGGCAGTGCCGCACGTGCGGGCGGGCAAGCTCAAGGCGCTCGCGGTGACCGGCAAGGCGCGCTCCCCCGCCCTCCCGAACGTGCCCACGATGGACGAGGCGGGTCTCAAGGACTTCGACCTGTCCGGATGGTTCGGATTCTTCGTGCCGAGGGGAACGCCGGCCCCCGTCATCAAGCGCCTGAACGAGGCAATCGCCGCGGCGGTCGCGCAGCCCGACCTGAAGGAGTCTCTCGCGAACCAGGGCGTGGAGACGATTCCGGGCACGGCCGCGGAATTCGGCGCCTTCGTTGCCGCCGAACAGAAGAAGTATGGCGCGATGATCGGCGCCCTCAAGCTAGGGGATCGCTGAGCACCATGCGCATCCACCTGCTCGGCACCGGCACGCCGACGCCTTCGCTCAGGCGCATGTGCTCGGGCTACCTGGTGCGCGTCGCGGGGGCGACCCTCGTGTTCGACCACGGCTTCGGCGCCCACCATCGCCTGCTCGAACTGGGCATCGCGCCCACCCAGGTGACGCACGCATTCGTGAGCCACCATCACTACGACCACATGGGCGACCTCGCCCGGCTGGTGCTGACACGCTGGGACCAGGGCGCGGGGAAGATCCCTGAATTGTCGCTGTACGGACCGCCGCCGCTCGCGCGCATCTGCGAACGCCTGTGGGGCGAGGACGGCGCCTTCGGCCCGGACGTGGTCTCGCGCACGAAGAACCAGGCCAGCCTGGACGTGTACAGGGCCCGGGGCGGCGCAGGCGAACGCTCGCCACCGCAGCCGGACATCCACGAAATGGCGCCCAACGAGGCCGTGCGGGGCGATGGCTGGTCCGTGACCAGTACCGGCGTCGCGCACTTCGGGCCGCACCTGGTTTCGTACGGCTACCGCCTCGACAGCGCCGAGGGATCGTTCGTCTATTCCGGAGATACCGGCCCCTGCGCATCGATGGTCAAGCTGGCGCAGGACTGCGACGTACTGGTGCACATGTGCCACTACCTTTCCGGAACAGCTCCGAGCAAGTCCTTCGCACAGTCCGTGATGGGTCACATGGAACTCGCCGAGCTCGGCGCCTCGGCTCGCGTGAAGACGCTCGTGATCACCCACGTTACCGAGCAGTTCGACCGTCCGGGGGTCCGCGAGCGGGTCATCGCCGACATGTCGCGCGTCTACCCGGGGAACCTGGTCTTCGGCGAGGACCTGATGGAGGTACCGGTGACGTCGCCCGCGCCCGCGGCGCTACGCTAGCGAAGGAAGCAAGGCACTACACTAGTGCCTTTTCCCGATGGCCCTTCCGACATGGCCCAGCAGCCAACCGAGACGGCATTGCGGCAAGTCCCCGCAGTGACCCTGGCCCGACGCGGCAGCCCCCTTCGCGAAGCCATCACGGCCGCCTACCGCCGGGCGGAACCCGAAGCCCTGGCCGGCCTGCGCGAAGCCGCCGCGTTCGACGCGGCCGCCCTCGCCCGCATCCGCCAGCGTGCCGGCGCGCTGGTCACCCGCGTGCGCGCCGAACGCGCCGGCGCATCCGGGGTGGATGCCCTGATGAGCGAGTTCGACCTTTCTTCCGAGGAAGGTGTCGCCCTGATGTGCCTTGCGGAGGCGCTGCTGCGCATTCCCGACACCGGCACGGCCGACCGCCTCATCCGCGACAAGCTCTCGCGCGGCGATTGGCGCTCGCACGTGGGCGGCAGCGAGTCGCTCTTCGTGAACGCGGCGTGCTGGGGGCTGGTGGTCTCCGGAAAGCTGGCCCGGGCGGACGCCGCCCCCAAGGGGCTCGACGGCGCGCTCACGGCGATACTCGGCCGCGTCGGCGAGCCGGTAATCCGCGCGGCCACCAAGGCGGCGATGGGCTACCTCGGCTCGCAGTTCGTGCTCGGCGAGACGATCGGCGGCGCGCTCGACCGCGCCCGCCGCAAGGAGGTGCACGGCTACCGCTACTCCTTCGACATGCTGGGCGAGGCCTCGATGACCGCCGCCGATGCCACGCGCTACCGCGAGATCTACCGCGAGGCGATCCACGCGGTCGGCCGTTCCAGCGGCGGGCGCGGCGTCCATGCCGGCCCGGGCGTCTCCGTGAAGCTCTCGGCGCTGCACCCGCGCTATTCGCGCGCGAAGCACGAACGCGCGATGACGGAACTGCTGCCCGCGCTCGCGGAACTCATGGCGCTGGCCAGGAGCTACGACATCGGCCTCACCATCGATGCCGAGGAGGCGGACCGCCTGGAGATCTCGCTGGACCTCCTCGAGGCGCTGGCGTTCGATCCCGCGCTCGCGGGCTGGGACGGGCTCGGTTTCGTGATCCAGACGGTGCAGAAGCGCGCCCCCTTCGTGGTCGACTGGGTGCTCGACCTCGCGCGGCGCAGCGCGCGGCGCATCATGATCCGCCTCGTCAAGGGTGCGTACTGGGATTCGGAGGTGAAGCGCACCCAGGTCGCGGGGCTCGCCGACTATCCGGTCTTCACGCGCAAGTCGCACACGGACATCGCCTATCTCGCCTGCGCCCGGAAGCTGCTCGCCGAGCCGCGCCTCGTCTTCCCGCAATTCGCCACGCACAACGCGGCGACGCTCTGCGAAGTGATCGAGCTGGCGGGCGATAACCGCGACTTCGAGTTCCAGTGCCTGCACGGGATGGGTGAGACGCTCTATGACCAGGTGGTCTCGGCCAGGGACATCGACCTGCCCTGCCGCATCTACGCCCCGGTCGGCACGCACGAGACGCTGCTCGCCTACCTCGTGCGGAGACTCCTCGAGAACGGCGCCAACTCCTCCTTCGTGAACCAGATCGTCGATCCCGGCGTGCCGCTGGAGCGCCTGCTCGAGGACCCGGTCACGACCGCCAGGCCCTTTGCCGGGACCGCGCACCCGCGCGTGCCCGTGCCGGAAGCGCTCTATCCCGACCGCCGCAACTCCCGCGGCATCGACCTCACCGACGAACATGCGCTCGCCGCGCTCGAAACGGCTCTAGTGGCTGCCGCCCGCGAAGACTGGCGCGCAGGGCCGCTGCCGGGCGAAGCCGCACCGGCAGCAGGCCAGGCCATGCCCGTGCGCAGCCCCGCAGATCCGCGCATCGTGGTTGGCCACGTGACGGATGCCACCGGTGCCGACGTCTCGCGAGCGGTCGCGACCGCACGGGGCGCCGATGCCTGGCACGCGACGACTCCAGCCGAACGCGCGGCCATCCTCGACCGCGCCGCCGACCTGCTGGAAGACGACATGGCGCGCTTCATCCACCTCGCCGTGCACGAGGCTGGCAAGACGCTGCCCAACGCCATCGGCGAAGTGCGCGAGGCGGTCGACTTCTGCCGCTACTACGCCCTGCGCGTGCGCGAGGAGACGCTGGCCGCGCCGCTCGGCGTGGTGGCCTGCATCAGCCCGTGGAACTTTCCGCTCGCGATCTTCATCGGCCAGGTCGCGGCGGCGCTGGCCGCCGGCAACGCGGTGCTCGCCAAGCCCGCGGAGCAGACGCCGCTCATCGCGGCCGCCGCAGTCGCCTTGCTGCGCAAGGCCGGCGTACCCGCCGCGGCCCTGCAGCTCCTTCCCGGCACGGGCGAGACCGTCGGCGCAGCCCTGGTCGGCGATGCCCGCGTGGACGGCGTGGTGTTCACCGGCTCGACCGAGGTGGCCGAAATCATCCATCGCACGCTCGCCGCGCGCGGCAACGTTGCGCTCATCGCCGAGACGGGCGGCCAGAACGCGATGATCGTCGACTCCTCCGCGCTGCCCGAGCAGGTCGTCACCGATGTGCTCTCCTCGGCGTTCGACAGCGCCGGCCAGCGCTGCTCCGCCCTGCGCGTGCTGTACCTGCAGGAGGAAATCGCCGATCACGTACTGGCGATGCTGCGGGGCGCGATGCAGGAACTCGCGGTCGGCGATCCGGCGCTCCTCGCCACCGATGTCGGTCCGATCATCGATGCGGCTGCGAAGTCGGGCCTCGAGGCTCACATCGCGCGCCTGGAAAGATCCGCGCGGCTCGTGGCGCGCACGCCCCAGCCGCAGGGCCTGGCCGGGCACTTCGTGGCTCCCGTCGCCTTCGAGATCGGCTCCATCGCGGAACTCGAGCGCGAGGTGTTCGGCCCGGTCCTGCACGTCGTGCGTTTCCGCGGCGGCGAGCTGGGCAAGGTCGTCGATGCGGTGAACGCGACCGGCTACGGACTCACGCTCGGCATCCACAGCCGCCTCGACTCCACGATCGACTTCGTGGTGGAACGCGCCCGCGCCGGCAACATCTACGTGAACCGCAACATCGTCGGCGCGGTGGTCGGCGTGCAGCCCTTCGGCGGCGAAGGCAAGTCCGGCACCGGGCCCAAGGCCGGCGGGCCGCTCTACCTGCGCGCGCTCGTCCGCCAAACCGTGGACGACAGTGCGTGCCAGGGGCTCGACATCCCCATCGCGGACAATCCCGAACCGATGGACTTCGATGCGGCCGTGTCGGCGCTGGCCGCGACGGAAGCGGCCCTGCGTTCGATCGATCGCGGCGCCGTGCTGGCCACCCTCGCCAGGCAGGGAGGCGAAGCGGTCGCCGCGTTGGTCCGCGATTACGAATCCGCGCTGGTCGAAGGCCGGGAGCGCGAACTGCCCGGCCCGACCGGTGAACGCAACACCTGGCGCACGCACCCGCGCGGGCTCACGATCGCGCTCGGCGGGGAGCGCGAAGATCCGCTGGCCTGGCTGGAGCAGGCGCTGGCCGCCATTGCCGCAGGCAACCCGGTGCTCCTGGTTGCGTCGGGAGACGCGGCCATCGCCGGGCGCGTCTCCGCCTGGGTGCGCGCCGCAGGCTGGCCCGGCATCGCCGCGGCGCAAGCTGCGCCGGAGAAGTGGTCGCAACTTGCGGGCCTTGCCGCCATCCTGGCGGGCAGTGCCGACATGGCAGCGTCGGCCGCTGTCGCCGTCGCGGCAAGGGCCGGCGCGCGCATTCCGGTCATCGAGCCCGCGGGCACTCCGCGGCGCTATCCGGTGTGGCGGCTGCAGGCCGAGCGTACCGTTTCGGTGAACACGGTGGCCGCCGGCGGGAACGCGGCACTCCTCGCGCAGATCGACTGACCCGCCGCTACGACCCGCTGATGAACCAGACCTTGCTGATGCCTGCGGGTGTCACCTCGTAGATTGCCGCCACTTCCAGCGGCGCGCCAGGCACCCCGGTGACGTACTCCTGGTCGATGACCTTGTTGCCGAAGACCATCCGGTTGACCAGCTTCGCGTGGAGTTCGGGAAGGTTGAAGCGATTCCTGGCGTAGTGCTCCGCCAGGCTCCCCTTGCCGCGCATGATCGGCTCCGCGCCGGGCAACCGATAGACGACCACGTCGTCCGTGTACTCGCGAACGAACCGCTCGAGATCGCGCGCGTTGTAGGCGTCGAGTTGCCGTTGTGCGAAAGCAGCCGGATCGAAAGTTACGTCCATGTCGAACTCCTACTCGCCGGGCTCGGCCGGCGCAAATGAACCCACCGCGAGGCCACGTACTTCCTGGCCCCATTCATCGACTGCGCGTTGGGATTGTCCGCCGGCAGGTTCGGCCAGAACCCCTCGAAGATCTCGTAGGTCTTGCGGCCGAGCAGCATCTCGCGATCCTTCCCTTCGAAGCCCCTTTCGGTGAGATCCAGGGCCTCATCCCAGTAGGGGAACGCCCAACCGCCAAAAGCAAAGACGACCGTGGGATCTTCCTCCGGCCCTCCGGGGGCCTGCATCACGCCGTCGCGCGAAACGGAGGTAGAGGCAACCAGCTTTCTCATCGCAGGCATCCTGTCGCTTGGTGGTAGGTGGCATGGCACTGTGAGGCGGGCAACGAACGCGAAATCAGGCAGGAACGTAGGTCAACCTGATCACATCCTCGCCAATCCGATCGCTGGTCATCAGGCGAAGCGGCGGCCTGGGTCCGGCGAAGTATGGCTTGCCGTGTCCAAGCACGACGGGGTGCAGGTAGATTCGATACTCATCGATCAGGCCCATTTCGGTGAGACTTTTCGCCAGGTCCGGGCCGGCTACTTCGATCTCCCCGTCGCGCCCGGCCTTCAGCTTGCGGATCGCGCCCTCGAGATCCTCCTCGACAAGCCTGGCGTTGGGGCCGACCGCCTTCAGCGAACGCGAAACGACCCACTTCGGCTGGCTCCGCCACGCAGCCGCGAAGGCGTGTTCCTCTGCATTCCATTCAGGATGATCGTCGTCCCAGTAACGCATGATCTCGTACATGCGGCGACCGTACACGCTGCCCGCCTGCCCCCGGGCCTCCTCGATGAAGTGGCGGAAGAGCGTGGGGCTCGGCCCGAACGCCATGTGGTCGACGTACCCGTCCAGGGACTGGTTCATTCCGAACACGAGCCTGGCCATGGCGCTACCTTTCCTTGCGCCGGAGGACAACATGGGTGGCTTTCTCCGACGCAACGAACTGCACGCATGCGTATCCCGGGGCGTGCACGTCGATCCCCTCGAACAGCCGCTCTCCCCCGCCCAGCAGGACCGGCGAAATCGCGATGTGCAGCTCATCGATGAGGCCCGCACGAAGGTATTGCTGGATGGTGTTGGCTCCGCCGCCAATGCGCACATCCATTCCCTTGGCTGCGTCGCGCGCCCGGTCCAGCGCCTCGTGGATGCCGCCGGTGACGAAGTGGAATGTCGTTCCGCCTTCCATCTGGATGGAGGGGCGCGCGTGATGAGTCAGGATGAAAGCCGGCACGTGATAGGGCGGGTTGTCCCCCCACCAGCCTTTCCAGTTCAGGTCGGGCCAGGAACCGCGAATCGGCCCGAACATGTTTCGTCCGAGAATCCAGGCGCCGACATTCCTGAAGCCCCGCGCAGCGAAGTCGTCATCGATCCCCGTCGTGCCACCGTCGGCGCCGAACAGGGTTCGCTGCAACGTGCGTGTCGGGATCAGCCACTGGTGCAAGTCCGTCCCGCCCACGCCGAGCGGATTCGTGAGGTCCTGATCCGGACCAGCTCCGTATCCGTCAAGCGAGATGGTGAAGCTCTCGACTCGGACGCGTGTCATTTTCAGGCCTTCCGTTCGATTGACGCCGAACAAACCAAAGGTCTAACAATGGATAGTCAATCGCAGGTCATTGAATTGCATTGTCTTTGCCATTTCCAGCCAAATAATGAAAATGCCAAGTCCGGCAGCCCCCGACCCGCACCCTCGACAGCTCAGTCCTTGAATACCGGCGCGCGCCTCTCCCGATTGGCCTGCCCGGCCTCCGCGAAATCCGCCGAGAGCAGCATCGCCGCATTCCAGGTGGCGATGTAGTTGAGGCCGTCGGCCACGGAATGGTCGCGCGCGTGGAGGAGCATCTCCTTGCAACTGCGCACGGCCAGCGGCGACTTCGCGGCGATCGTCCGCGCGATCTGCATCACGCCATCGCGCAGCGCTTCCGGCGTGTCGTAGCAGCGGTTGACCAGGCGGATGCGCTCGGCTTCCGCTCCATCCACGCGCCTGCCCGTGTAGGCCAACTCGCGCGCGAGACCATCCCCCACCAGCCGCGGCAGTCGCTGTAGCGTGCCAAGGTCGGCGGCCATGCCGACGTCGATCTCCATCACGCTGAAGGCGGCATCGGTGGAGCAGTAGCGCATGTCGCAGGCGCAGACCAGGTCCACGCCGCCGCCGAGGCACAGGCCGTGCACGGCAGCCAGCACGGGCTTGCGGCAGCGCTCGATGGCCGTGAGGGTGTCCTGCAGGTCGAGGATGATGCGGCGCAGCTTCTCGCGGCTGCGTCCGTCGCAGTCGTCGCGGATCTCCGCGCCGATGCCGGCGAGCGCGGCGAGATCGATGCCGGCGGTGAAATAGCGCCCGTTGCCGAGGATGATGCCGACGCGCGCCTCGGGCGTCTCGTCGAGCCAGCGCATCGCCGCGCGGATCTCCTGCCACATCGCCATGGTGATGGCGTTGGCCTTGTCGGGGCGGTTGAGGGCGATGGTGGCCACGCCCTCGGCGAGGGTCACCTCAAGGGTGGTGAACTGCATTGCGATCTCCTTGACAGGCATTGCGGCTCCGCGTCAGGCCGGCTGCGGCTCGTCGATGAGGCCGCGCTGCACGAGCATCGGCTCGACGCGCGGATCGCGGCCGCGGAAAGCGCGAAACGCCTCCGCCGGCTCGAGGGTTCCCCCGCTCGAATAGATGTAGCGGTGCAGCCGCCCCGCGACGGCGGCATCGAAAGGGTCGCCCGCCTCGACGAACGCGTCGTGCCCGTCGGCGTCGAGCACTTCCGCCCACATGTAGACGTAATAGCCGGCCGCATAGCCGGCGTTGCCGAACAGGTGCCCGAAGTGCGGCAGGCGGTGGCGCAGCACGATCTCGCGCGGCATGCCGATCCGCTCGAGTTCCGCTTTCTCGAAAGCCGAAATGTCGACACCGTCGGCATCGGGGCGAGCGTGCAGGGCCATGTCCAGCAGGGCGCAGGCGGTGTACTCCACCGCCTCGAAGCCCTGGTTGAAGCGCCGCGCCCGCCGGAGCCTGGCGAGCAACTCGTCGGGAATCGGCTCGCCCGTCTCGTGGTGCAGGGCGTGCTTCTTCAGCACCGCCGGCTCGAAGCCCCAGTGCTCGAAGATCTGCGAGGGCAGCTCCACGAAGTCGCGCAGCACGCTGGTGCCCGAGAGGCGCTCGAAGGTGACCTGCGAGAGGAGCCCGTGCAGGCCGTGGCCGAACTCGTGGAAGAGCGTGCGCACGTCGTCCGCCGAGAGCAGTGTCGCCTCACCCGCCGGCGCCTTGGCGAAGTTGTTGTTGTTGACGATGACCGGGAGCGTCTCGCCGTCGCTGCGCGACTGCATCCGGTAGGCGCTCATCCACGCGCCGCCGCGCTTGGTCGGGCGTGCGTAGTTGTCGCTGAGAAAGACGCCCATGGGCTTGCCATCGCGGCCGCGCACCTCGAAAGCGCGCACGTCGGGATGGTAGACGGGAATGTCGCCGCGCTCGTGGAAGGAGATCCCGAACAGGCGCTGCGCCGTGTCGAACGCCGCATGCAGCATGCGATCCAGGGAAAAGTAGGGCTTCAGCTGCGCCTCATCCAGGCCGTAGCGCGCCTTGCGCACCTTCTCCGCGTAGTGGCGCCAATCCCAGGCCTCGATCGCGTGGGTTTCCCCGAGGGAACGCGCCATTTCCGCCAGGGCGTCGCGCTCGGCGGCCGCGCGAGCCTTGGCCGGCTCCCACACCTGGCCCAGCAGCCCGGCCACGGCGGCCGGAGTTTTCGCCATGCGATCCGCGAGGGCGTAGTCGGCATAGTTCGCGTAGCCGTGCAGCCGCGCCTGCTCGATGCGCAGCGCGAGGATCTCGCGCGCCACGGGCCGGTTGTCGTGCTCGCCCGCGTTCTCGCCGCGGCGGATCCACGCCTTGAAGGCGAGCTCCCGCAGGTCGCGCCGCGTGGAAAATGTCAGGAAGGGCACGATGAGGGAACGCGACAGCGTGACGACTGGCACGTCGCCTTCGCCGCACTCCTGCCCCGCCGCCCTGGCCGCGGCGCGCAAGCCCTCCGGCAGTCCCGCCAGGTCCGCTTCGTCGCGCAGCACCAGGCGGTAGCCCGCCTCGTCGGCGAGCACGTTCTGGCGAAAGCGCGTGTAGAGGGTCGCGAGGCGTTTGGCGATTTCCGCGTGCCGCTTGCGGGCATCCCCTTTCAGCCGCGCCCCTTCGCGCACGAAGTCGAGATGCACGCGTTCCAGAAGGCGCAACTCTTCGGGAGCGAGTCCGAGTTCGTGGCGCCGGCCGTGCAACGCATCGATGCGCGCGAACAGCCCCTCGTGCAGCCGGACGGCACTTTCGTGGGCCGCGAGGCGCGGCATCATCTCGCGCTCGACGGCCTGCAGCGCCGGGGAGGATTCCGAGGCGGTCAGGTTATGGAAGACGCCACCGACCTTCATGCGCAGGCGCCCGCTGCGGTCGAAGGCCGCCAGCGTGTTCGCGAACGTCGGTGCCTCGGCCTGGCTGGCGATCGCGTCGATTTCGGCCAGATGCGCTTCGAGGGCCTGGTCGAAGGCGGGCACGAAATGCTCGGGCCGGATCAGGTCGAAAGGAGGCAGCCCGAACGGCGTGTGCCAGGTTCCGAGCAGGGGGTTGCTGACTTGGGTGTCCATCGTCTTCCTTGCCGTATCGCGACTGGGGGACCGCGATTATCCCCTACCCGGCCGGCTTGTCGATCCGCGCCGACGCTTCCAGGAAGAAGCGCTCGAACTCCTGCACGACCCGGATGTCCTCGAACAACACCGCGTTGCGCCGCAGGATTTCCTGCCGGATCGCGGCGCGAAAGTCGCCGTCCATTCCCAGGCGCGTGGCGATGGCGACGTACTGGGCGGGATCCGAGGCGATGCAATCAGGCAGCCCCATCTTCCGGTACATCGCCTGGGTATGCCGGCCGCGCTGGAACTCGCCCGGCAGGGTCACCACGGGGGTGCCGACGGCCAGCGCCTCGAGCGACGTGTTCATGCCGTTGAAGTGGACGGTGTCGAGCATCACGTCGGCCAGCGCGATGAGGTTCACGTAATCGCGGGGGTTCTGTCGCGGCAGGAAGACGATGCGATCGACCACGTCGGGCATGGCCTCCTGCCAGCGCGCGCGGATCAGGTCCGTCCAGTGCCCGATCCGTCCCTCGATCACCCCCAATCGTCCAAGGACATCCCGTCGCAGGATCGCCGCGACCAGGTCGTCCATGTCGGGGTGGAACTTGAAGAGGTTCTGCGGGCAGATGTAGAGGTGATCGGCCGCGGCCAGGCCGAAGTCGGCGCGCGACTTCAAGGGCTGCGGCAGCTCGGGACGATAGTAGTAGGCGATCGTGGCGAGATCGCGCAGCAGGAAGAGCCGCTCGCTGTAGTGGCCGGCCGCTTCCGGCCCCTCGTAGAGGTCGTTCGACACGAAGTAGTCCATGGCCGGGATGCCGGTGGTGTCGGGGTGCCCGAACGACACGCACTGCACGGGTGCCAGGCGCGAGTAGGCCAGGAAATAGGTGAAGGGCTCCATGCCGATGTCCTGGTAGAAGAGGACGTCCAGCTCCAGCGCGCCGATCAAGCGCCGCGCCTCCGCCAGGTCCTGCGGCACCACGAGGCTGCGCTCGGCTTGCGCGCGGATGTCGCGCGAGTAGTCGTCGTCCACGGTGGGCGCGACGAAGATCGCGGTGACCTCGAACCTCTCGCGCGAAAGCCTGGCGAAAAGCCCGCGGCTCGTGCGCCCGATGCTGTGGTTGTGGAAGAACCGCGAGATGAGACCGACGCGCAGTCGTCCGCCCCGCGTGCGCGGCCCGGTGCAATGCGGCGCGACGAAATCCAGGGACGGGCACGCCTGCCGGTAAAGCCGCGCGAACTTCGCCTGCAGCTCGCGGTCGTTCAGGCCGTGGAAAGCCAGGTAGAAGTTGGACCAGAGCGCCGCCGCGATCGGATCATCGAGGCGCAGAGTCGGGTCCGCGAGCAGCTGTTCCAGTCCGGCTTCCACGCGTGCCCTCTCGGCACGCAACGCCTCCCGCGAACGGATGACGGGCGACACCAGCGTAGCGAGCTTGATGCGCGTGCCGGCCCGTGGCGCCAGGGCGAACGCGCGATCGTAGGACTGCAGGGCACCTTCGCTGTCGCCGCGGGACTGCTGGGCGATGCCCAGGCTTTCCCATCCGACTGCGTCATCCGGGCGCAGGTTGCAGGCCGCCCGCAGCTCCTCGATCGCCGGCTCGATGCGGCCCATGTCCTGGAGGGCCTTCGCGTAGCGCAGGCGGGATTCCGGGACCGCGGGCGCGAGGCTCACGGCTTTGGCCAGCGCCTGGCAAGCCGCCTCCGCCAGTCCGACCTGCAGCGCGAGCGTCCCCAGCCCGAGCCACGCCCGGGCCTGCGCGGGGTCCCGCTCGAGAGACTGCCGGTACAGGTCCTTGGCCTCCGCGAGCCGGTTGGCCTCGTGCATCTCCTGCGCACGTCGCAGCAGCAACTCGCCAGCGGCCGCGCGCCGCTTGCCCTGGCCCAATCCTAGTTCCCGCCATCGAGCAGCGTTTCGCCCGGCTGCACCCTCGTGAAGCGCACCGGCTCGCGGGTCAGTTCGAGCCGGGCATGGCGGCTGCGCACGACGGTGAAATCGGACTCCGCCAGGGAACTCGTTTCCGGAAAGTCCTCGCGGAAGTGCGCGCCGCGCGAATCCTCCCGCGCCAGCGCGGCGGTGGCGATGACGCGGCTCACCGTGACCAGGTTCTCCAGGTTGAGCCGGTCGTGCCATGTGAGGTTGAACACGCGGTCGCCGTCGGCAACGCCGCAGCGCGCGATTTCATCCTGCAGGGCTTCGAGCCGGGAGAGGCCGCGGCGCAGCCCCTCGGCCGTGCGCAGGATG
>CAZOIB010000157.1:0-4707 GCA_964579785.1 uncultured Lysobacter sp.
CAGCAGGGCAGCTGGCGGGGATGCATGGAGCGCGCGCCCAGGAACGAGAACACCGGCTCGGGGGAGTCGCCGGGCTGCTCCGCGCACCGGGAGAAGTCGATGGTCCGTCCATCGAGACGCGGCGGCGTGCCGGTCTTCAGCCGCCCGACGGGCAGGGAGAGCTCCCGCAGGCGCGCCGCGAGCGTGAGGGACGGCGGATCCCCGGCCCGTCCGGCTGCATAGTTTTCCAGGCCGACATGAATGCGCCCGCCGAGAAAGGTCCCGGCAGTGAGCACGACCGCGCTGGCGTGGAAGCGCAGGCCGATCGCGGTGAGGGCGCCCGTCACCCGGTCGCCCTCGACCAGGAGGTCGTCGACCGCCTGCTGGAAAAGCCAGAGGTTGGGCTGGTTTTCGAGGCGCCGCCGGATGGCGGCGCGATACAGGACGCGATCGGCCTGCGCGCGCGTCGCACGCACCGCGGGACCCTTGCTCGCGTTCAGGGTACGGAACTGGATGCCGGCCTCGTCGGTGGCCAGCGCCATGGCGCCGCCGAGGGCATCGACCTCGCGCACCAGGTGGCCCTTGCCGATGCCGCCGATGGACGGGTTGCACGACATCTGCCCGAGCGTCTCGATCGCATGGGTGAGCAGGAGCGTGCGCGCACCCGCCCGCGCGGCGGCCAGCGCGGCCTCGGTGCCGGCATGACCGCCTCCGACGACGATCACGTCGAACTGGCTCGGGAAATCCATGGGTTGGGTCGCTGGCCGGGAGCGTTCCCGGCAACGTGAAGGCGAGTCGCGAATTCTACGTCGAAAAGGTCGGGTCGACCTAGCCGGGTTCCACGTGGAACCAACCTCTACTAGCGGCCGTACTGCCGGATCCAGTCGGTCGTCCGGGCGATGGCCTTGGCGCGCGCCTCCGGGTTCGGCCCGACCGTGGCACCGCGCCCGCTGGCCCGGTTGGGATTGCGTACCTCGGGCCGTTCGCGCACGGCCTGTCCGACACGATCGAAGCTGTGGTGCGCGTCCGGATAGACGTCGATCTCGACGGTTCCGGCCGCAGCCTGACCCGCCAGCGCCGTGCAGAATCGCGCCGGCGTCCAGTCGTCGGACGCGCCGGCCTGGATGAGCAGGGGCGCAACGGGGCGATAGGTCGCCTTCGCGAAATCGGCGCACCCCGGGTAAAAGGCGACGGCGGAACGAAATGCGGGTCCCTCGACATTCCGCCCGGGTGCATCCGGCCGCAGCGTGTTGAGCACCGCCGTACCGCCGTTGGACCAACCCATGAGATGCACGCGGCTGGAATCCACGTCGGCCCGTGCCGCCAGAAAGCGCAGGGCGGCATACGCATCCCGGGGGCGGTCGGCAGAGGGCGAAATGCTGCGCTTCGCCTGCGTGCAGATTTCCTTCTCGCCGCGCGGACCGAAGCTGTCCAGCAGCAGGACCACGTGGCCGCGTTCCCTGAAGTGCTCGGCCCAGAAGGCGTAGCTCGCGGTCGGCTCGCCGTCGCGGCGCCACAGGCCGCTGCAGCCATGCAGCATGACGATGGCCGGCGACCGGCCGGGCGTCGCCGGCAGGTAAAGCCGCCCGCGCAACTCGATCCCGTCCCCGGGTAGCCGCACATCCGCCCCACCCGCCGACGCCACGCCGGCGGCAGCCAGGAGCAGGGCCGCGACGGCACGTTTCACGTGAAACCTCGCCGGGCCAGGACTACCTCAACGGACATTCGCGGGACGGCGTTCCACACAGTAGCTGTAGCCGATGGCGGCGAGCTCCCCTTCCGACAGGTGCGGAGCCCGCGACGCGGCCAGGAGCATGTGGTTCTGCACCCCCTCGAGCCACGAGTCCGCCACCCGCTTCACCTGCGTAGCCGGATCGATGTTCGCGCGCACGGCGTACGCGATGATGCGCGCCGTTTGCGCCGAGGTGGCACGACAGGTTCGCATCACGCTCTCGCTCACTTCCTGCCCCGACGCCGCCCCGGACACCAAGACGACCGGCAACAGCAGCATCACGAAACGCGGGTTCATCGCCATGTCTCTATTTTCCTATGCAAAAGCGGCTGAAGATCTGCCCGAGCAGGTCATCGGCGCTGACCGCACCGGTAATCCTGCCCAGGCTATCCTGGGCCAATCGCAAATCTTCTGCAAACAATTCATAGGCTTGCAGGTGCTTCTCGGCGGCAGCCGCAAGCAGCGCTGCGGCTTCGCGCAGGGCCGCCAGATGGCGCTCGCGCGCCATGAAGACGCCTTCCGCGCCAGGCCGCCAGCCGGCCACGTGCAGCAGCCACGTGCGCAACTCGTTGACGCCAGCGCCGGTCCTCGCGGACAGGGAAATCTCGACCTCCGGCCCGTGCGCCACGCTCCCGGCGGGCAAGCCGGAAAGATCGATCTTGTTGGTCACGCGGGCCAGCGGCAACCCGGGCGGCATGCGCGCAAGGATCGGGTCGACCTCGCTTCCGCCGCTGCGCGAGGCTTCCGTGACCAGGATTGCCGCTCCCGCCGTCGCGATGGCCTCCCAGGTTCGCGCCATCCCGATCCGCTCGACCTCGTCATCGGACTCCCGCAATCCGGCGGTGTCGATGAGATGCACGGGCACACCCTCGAGGAGTATCGTCGCCCGGACATAGTCCCTCGTGGTCCCGGGCACAGGGGTCACGATCGCCACTTCGTCGCCGGCAAGGCGATTGAGCAGGCTCGACTTCCCGACGTTGGGAGTGCCCACCAGGACGACGGTGAGGCCCTCGCGCAGCACCGCGCCTTGCTGTGCGCACGCGAGGACGCCGGCAAGAGAGGATCGGATGGCGGCCAGGTTTTCCAGCTGCGTGCGACGGTCGGCCGGATCGATTTCCTCCTCGGGAAAATCGATGCACGCCTCGACATGCAGCCGCAGTTGCGTCACGGCCCGTACCAGCGCCGTGATTCGCGATGAGAAGTCTCCCGCAAGCGAGCGGACGGCGCTGCGTGCCGCCTCCGTGCTGGCGGCATCGATGAGATCGGCAACGCTCTCGGCCTGCGCGAGGTCCAGGCGTTCGTTCAGGAAGGCGCGGCGCGTGAACTCGCCGGGCTCGGCCAGCCGCGCGCCCAGGTCCACGCAGCGACGCAGGATCTCGCGCAGCACCACGGGGCCGCCGTGGCCCTGCAGCTCGACCACATCCTCCCCGGTGTAGGAGTGCGGGGCCGGGAAGTGGATCGCGAGCCCCTCGTCGAGTAGCACGCCATCGCCGTCGCGAAAGGGCAGGAGAGTCGCGTGGCGGGGCGCCGGAATCCGGCCTGCGATCGAGCGTGCGATGGCGGTGGCCATGGGCCCGGAAATGCGAACGACACCGATGCCGCCGCGGCCGGGTGCTGTCGCGATGGCCGCGATCGTTTCCGGCCGGGCGCTCACGGCGCTAGCGCTTGCCGCGGACCTTCGCGGCCGTCTCGGCGGCGAGCGTGCGGTTGATGTGCCACTGCTGCACGATCGAGAGCAGGTTCTGCACAACCCAGTAGAGCACCAGCCCCGAGGGGAAGAAGAAGAAGAAGATGCTGAAGACGATCGGCATCGCCAGCATCACCTTCGCCTGCACGGGATCTGCCGGCTGCGGGTTGAGCTTGGTCTGCACGAACATCGACACCGCATAGATCACGGGCAGGATGTACCACGGGTCCGGCGCCGAGAGATCCTGGATCCAGCCCAGCCACGGCGCGTGGCGCAGCTCTATCGAGGCGAGCAGCACCCAGTAGAGCGCGATGAACACCGGAATCTGGACAAGGATGGGAAGGCAGCCGCCCAGCGGATTGATCTTCTCGGTGCGGTAGAGCTCCATCATCGCCTGGTTCAGCTTCTGGCGGTCGTCGCCATAGAGCTGCTTCAGCTTTTCCATCTTCGGTCCCAGCACCTTCATCGCCGCCATCGAGCGGCCCGCCTTGTGGTTGAGCGGATAGAACACCAACTTGATGAGGATGGTGAGGATGATGATCGCCCAGCCCCAGTTGCCCACCATCCCATGGATGAAGTTGAGCACCCAGAAGAGCGGTGCGGCGAGGATGTAGAGCCAGCCGTAGTCGACGACGAGTTCCAGGCCGGGCGCGATCTTCGCGAGCTTGTCGGTTTCCTGCGGCCCGATGTACAGGGGCATCGCCACCGAGCCGCTGGCGCCGGGCGCAACCGCCCCAACCGGCACGATCACGCCGGCCGTGTACAGGTTGTCGCCCACCTTGTTGGTGAAGAACTCGCGCTCGCCCGCGCCCTTCGGCAGCCAGGCGGAGATGAAATAGTGCTGCACGAGTCCGATCCAGCCGTCCTTCGCCTTGCGCGGGTGCGTCTGCTTGCCCTTGTCGATGTCCTTGAAGTCCACCTTCACGAACTTCGACTCGTCCGTGTAGACCGCCGGGCCGGTGAAGGTGGCCACCCCGGCAATGGCGCTCGTCTGCGCAGCCTCCTGGCTGGGCTGATTGCCGTCGCGCAGGAACTGGAAATAGGCGAAGGGGGCGAGGGGCTTTTCCCCCGTGTTCCTCACTTCGTAGGTGAGGAGTATTTCGTAGGTGCCGCGCCGGAAGGTGTAGCGCTTCACCACTTCGGCGCCAGCGGCGTCCTTCGCAACGAGCAGCACCTCGATCTGGTCCTTGCCGCCGGCCAGCGTGTACGCGCCCGACTCCGCGGCATAGACCGCCTTGTGGGTAGGCAGGCCCTCGCCCAGGAGACCGGACTGGGTGACGAAATACTCCTTCGGATCGGGCGCGAGCAG
>CAZOIB010000158.1:0-2776 GCA_964579785.1 uncultured Lysobacter sp.
TCGAATCCAAACGGCGGATACCGGTCGTGTGGCTGCATTTCCAGGAGTGCACCTGCTGCAGCGAATCGTTCCTGCGCTCGTCGCATCCGATCGTGGCCGACATCCTGCTGGACAAGATCTCGCTCGACTACACCGAGACCCTGCAGGCGGCGGCGGGCCACCAGGCCGAGGAGATCCTGCGCGAGACGATCACGAAGCACCGCGGCGAGTACCTCATGCTGGTGGAAGGCTCGGTGCCGCTCGCGGCGGATGGGTGTTACTGCGTGGTGGGGGGCCGGTCCGCGCTCGACACGGTCAAGGAGGTCGCCGCCGGCGCGAAGGCGATCATCGCCTGGGGCAACTGCGCGTGCTCCGGCTGCGTGCAGGCGGCCAACCCGAATCCCACCCGCGCCACGCCAATCAACGCGATCATCAAGGACA
Organism: uncultured Lysobacter sp.; assembly: GCA_964579785.1. Classification (GTDB taxonomy): domain Bacteria; phylum Pseudomonadota; class Gammaproteobacteria; order Burkholderiales; family Usitatibacteraceae; genus FEB-7. Next base: position 421 of record CAZOIB010000158.1, read on the forward strand.
AGCCGATCGTCAACGTCCAGGGCTGCCCGCCCATCGCCGAGGTGATGGCCGGCGTGCTCGTGCACCTGCTGACGTTTGATCGCATCCCGCAGCTCGACGCGCTCGGGCGGCCAAAGGCGTTCTACGCGCGAAGGGTGCACGATACGTGCGTGCGCCGGGCCAACTACGACGCCGGCCTGTTCGTCGAGACCTTCGACGACGAGAACGCGAAGAAGGGCTACTGCCTCTACAAGGTCGGCTGCCGCGGCCCGACCACCTACAATTCCTGTGCCAGCATGCGCTGGAACAACGGCACCAGTTTCCCGATCCAGTCGGGCCATCCGTGCATCGGCTGCTCGGAGGCGAACTTCTGGGACAACGGGCCGTTCTACCAGCGGCTGCCGAACTTCCCCGGCTTCGGCATCGAGTCCACGGCCGACCAGATCGGCCTGGGCATTGCCGGCGCGACGGTCGCGGGCGCCCTCGCGCACGCCGTGCTCACCAATGTGCGCAAGCGCGGCGAGATCGGTCCGCATCCCGGTGAAGATGCGGAGAAGGCCGAGGCGGCCGAAAAGGGAGGTGCCGCATGAGCGCCGCGAGTTCCCGCATCGTGGTGGATCCGGTGACCCGCATCGAGGGCCACCTGCGCATCGAGGCGGAAGTGAAGGACGGCAAGATCGTCGACGCGTGGAGCGCCGGCACGATGGTGCGCGGCCTGGAGATCATCCTCCAGGGCCGCGATCCGCGCGACGCGTGGGTGTTCTGCGAGCGCGTCTGCGGCGTGTGCACCACGGTGCACGCGCTGGCGTCGGTGCGCGCCGTCGAGGATGCGATCGGCATGACGATCCCGCCGGCGGCCGAGCTGATCCGGAACATCATGTTCTGCGTGCAGAACGTGCAGGATCACGTGATCCACTTCTATCACCTGCACGCGCTCGACTGGGTCGACGTGGTCAGCGCGCTCAAGGCCGATCCCGCGGAGGCCGCGCGCCTCGCGCAGAGCATTTCGCGCTGGCCGAAGAGTTCGCCGCGGTACTTCGCGGACCTCCAGCAGCGGCTGACCGGCTTCGTGCAGAGCGGGCAGCTCGGCATCTTCGCCAACGCGTACTGGGGTCACCCGGCGTTCAAGCTGCCGCCGGCGATCAATCTCATCGGCGTCGCGCACTACCTCGAGGCGCTCGAGTGGCAGAAGGAGATCGTGAAGGTGCACGCCGTTTTCGGCGGCAAGAACCCGCACCCGAACTACCTCGTCGGCGGCATGCCGTGCTCGATCAACCTCGACGAGCCAAACGCGATCAACGCGGAGCGCTTCGCCCTCGTGGGCAAGCTGCTCAAGGACGCGCGTGATTTCGTCGAGCAGGTGTACTACCCGGACCTGCTCGCCATCGCGCCGTACTACCTCGACTGGGCGGCCATCGGCGGCGGCCTCGAGAATTACCTCTGTTACGGTGATCTGCCGGTCAACGGCTTCGCCAACCAGGCGGGCTACAAGTTCAAGCGCGGCGCCATCCTCGGCCGGAACCTGGCTGAAATCCTGCCCGTGGATCCGCGCGACACGCAGACCGGCATCGAGGAGCTGATCGACAACTCCTGGTACGAGTATGCGGGCGGCGGCACCACCGGCGGCCGGCATCCGTGGGCGGGCGAGACGAACCTCAAGTACACCGGACCGAAACCGCCGTACGAGCACCTCGACGTGGACAAGAAGTACAGCTGGCTGAAGACCCCGCGCTGGAAAGGCCACGCGATGGAGGTGGGTCCGCTGTCGCGGATGCTCGTCGGCTTCGCCGGCAACGACACCGAGATCAAGGCGGCGGTGACCGAGGCGCTCGGCGCGTTGAAGGCTCCGGCGTCGGCGCTCTTCTCGACCCTCGGCCGGACCGCGGCGCGCGGCATCGAGGCGCGGCTGTGCGCGAAGTGGGGTCTCGAGTTTTTCGATACGCTGCTTGCGCTCGTGAAAGCGGGCGACACGCGCACCTTCACGAAGGAGCGCTGGGAACCGTCGACCTGGCCGGCGGAATGCCGGGGCGTGGGGACGAGTGAGGCGCCGCGCGGCGCCCTCGCCCACTGGATCGTGATCAAGAACCGGAAGATCGAGAACTACCAGCTGGTCGTGCCCAGCACGTGGAACGCCTCGCCGCGGGACGCGAAGGGACAGCGCTCGGCCTACGAGGCCTCGCTGATCGGCACGCCGGTGCACGATCCGAAGCAGCCGCTGGAGATCTTCCGGACGATCCATTCGTTCGACCCGTGCCTCGCCTGCGCCGTTCACATGTACGAGAACGGAGCCGAGGTCGCGCACCACGAACTGCTGGTCAAATGATCCGGAGGCCGCCTTGAAGAAATCACCCTCCCCCGAGTTCCAACGGGTCTACGT
>CAZOIB010000159.1:0-4710 GCA_964579785.1 uncultured Lysobacter sp.
GTGGTGATGGGCAGCGGCGCGCGCCTGGCCACCGTGAGGCCGGCATCGCCCACCACTTTCGTGAACGCGCCCAGCCCCATGATCTGCGCGCCGAGGCTTCGCGCCACGCGTGCCGCATCGAGCAGGCGACGGTAGGTGAACTCCGGGCTGTGGTTCATGATTTCCCGCGGCGTTCCGCCGACGGAAATGAGCCAGCCTTCCGCCTCCACGCCGGTGGGCGACTTGATGCCCGTGACGTGCGAATAGACGAACGGCGGCGCCCAGGCCATCGCCTTCTCCAGCGCATCCATGAAGAGCGGCGGCGAGACGTGCGCGAGGAGTTCCACCGGCTTGATGTTCTTGAAGTACTCCTGCGACAGCGGATGGATCACGAAGGCGAAGCGGTTCACGCGCTTGACGCCGCCGGGGTAGACCATGCGCGGCTCGAGCGCCAGGCCGGTGATGATCTCCAGGTAGTCGTCCTCGAGGAGGTCGTCCGGCTCCTTGCCGCGCGCGGCGAGGATCATCGCATCCAGGAGGCTCGGGCCGAGCACGTGGCCGTTGACCAGGGGCGCGCCGTCGACCACCAAGTGCACGCCCTTCCTGCGGTAGTCCGCGATGCGCCTTTCGTTGACGGTGGAGGTGATGATGGTCTTCCCGGCCAGCTCCTCTAGGCCGAAGGCGTCCAGCTCGTGGACCGGCGCCACGACGACGGTCGCCTCCTGCATGGCGCGGCGCAGGACGAACTTCGTCCACTCCTTCGCCACCGTCGTGGACATGACGGCGTCCGGGATGCGGTCCGTCACGTAGTGCGCGCCGCTCGCGTAGAGCTCGAGCTGGTCGAGCGAGGTGAGCATCTTGGGCACGCCCATCTGCAGGAGCGCATCGGCGAACTCGAGGTTCGGCGTGTACTCGGCCATGGCCTGCGCCAGCTTGTAGTTGCTCAACCCGGAGAAGAACAACACCCGGGCATTGGTGAAGTAGGCGCCCAGCCGCGACTGCACATGGCGCAGGGCCCACTCCTGCAGGATGTCGTTCAGGCGCGCGCCGGTGGTGGTCGGCACCCGGGTCACGAGGCTCGCGAAGCGCTCGCTCTCCTTTTCGACGAATCGCTGCTCGCCGACGGTGTGGCTGTCCCTGGCCACGCCGATGCCGATGGCCGCCGCGTGGTTCTCCCAGTGCGCGAGGAGCTTTCTCGCCCTCCCCACATTGTGGTTCGTGCCGATGCGCCGCACGTCCAGGGGCTTGCCGAGAAAGCGCGTCCGGAACGCAAAGTCCTGGGCTCCCGACCCCAGGCTGATGCCCACCACCGTCTTCATGCCCGTCCCTTTCGTGCTCCTCCCGCCAAATTGCCCGATTCCGCCGGCGGGCATTTGATCCATGTCGACCAATGCCCTCGCGGGCGTGGCCCGCGCACGGGCTTTCGGGCAAGCTGGACGGGTCGCGGGCTGCGGACGTGGGGAACGCAATGATCGAGATGCCAGGCTTCGTGGGTGACGTGGTGCGATCCGTCGGGCTGTCGACGGCGATGAAGGCGGCGGGCGTGGTGACGGGGCTCCTGCCCATCCCGCAGCCGATGCTGCTCGTGGGCCCCGGTTCCAGCCAGCGGCTGGGACGGGCGTTGGCCGGCTTCGGCCACCGCAAGCTCCTCATCGTGACCGACCGCGTCGTCGTCGAGCTGGGGCTCCTCAAGGGGCTGACCCAGGCGCTCCGGAAGGGCGGCGCGGACTTCGTCGTGTTCGACGCGATCACGGCGGATGCGCCGATTCCGGTCATCGAGAAGGGCATGGCGTTCTACGAGCGGCGCGGCTGCGACGCGATCGTCGCGTTCGGCGGCGGCTCGGCGATGGATGCCGCCAAGGTCATCGGCTATGCCGTCGCCAACAGGAAGCACCCGCGCAAGCTCGTCGGCTACTTCAAGGGCCTCAAGTCGCCGCCACCGCTCTATGCGGTGCCGACGACGGCGGGAACGGGCTCGGAAGTGACGGTGGCCGCGGTCATCTCGGACCCCGAGGCCGGAACGAAGCTGGTGATCGCCGATACCCGGCTCGTGCCCGCGATGGCCGCGCTCGACCCTGCGCTGATGGTCGGATTGCCGCCGGCGGTCACCGCGGCCACGGGGATGGATGCGCTCACCCATGCCGTGGAGGCGTTCATCGGGCAATGGTCGACCGACTACACCGACCGCATGGCTCTCGCCGCCGTGGGCCTCGTCTACGAGAACCTCGAGGTCGCGTATCGCAGCCCGAGGAACCTCGAGGCGCGCGAGCGCATGTCGCTGGCCGCGACCTACGCGGGGCTCGCCTTCACCCGGGCCAACATCGGCTACGTGCATGCCATCGCGCACCAGCTGGGCGGCAGGTACCACACGCCGCACGGGCTGGCGAACGCGATCATGCTGCCGCACGTGCTGCGCTTCCTGGCGCCCGCGATCACGAAGAGGCTGGCACGCCTCGCCGTGGCGGCGAAGGTGGGCGCCGCGGGCGAACGGCCGGCGGTGCTGGCGAAGAAGTTCCTCGAATCGGTCGCGAAGCTCGCTCGCGAGGTGGGCATACCCGTGCACCTCGAGGCCCTGCGCGAAGCCGACATCCCGGAACTGGCGAGCGCGGCCTGCTGGGAGGCGGACACGAACTATCCGGTGCCGAAGTACATGTCCCCGCAGACTTGTGCGGGTATTCTTCGCGAAGTTCTGCCAGGCGAAGTGCGGCGGGCGAAACGCGCCCGCCCCCGCCGGCGATAAACCGGAGGTGCCCCTTGAAGTCCTGGTGGATGCAGAGCACCGCCGCGGCGGCCACGATCGAACTGCGGGAGACCGCGATACCCGAGCCGGGGCCGCAGCAGGTGCTGGTGCGGATGCGCGCGGCGAGCCTGAACCGCGGCGAGTTCATCGTCGGGCACGGACTGCAGAAGGCGGGCACGGCCAAGGCCATCGGCATGGAGGGCGCGGGCGAAGTCGTAAAGCCCGGCGCCGGCGTGCATGCCTTCCAGGCCGGGCAGCGCGTGATGGGCCGCTGCCCGGGAGCGTTCTCCGAGTACGCGCTGATGGACGTGCGCGAGTCGATCGCCGTGCCGGCGAACGTCTCGTGGGAAGAGGCCGCGTCGATCCCGCTCACGTTCCTCGTGGTGCACGACATGCTCTTCGCCCAGGGAAGGCTCGCTCCCGGCGAATGGGTGCTGGTCACCGGCATCTCCTCCGGCGTGGGCGTCGCTTCCCTGCAGGCGGCCAGGGAGCGCGGCGCGAAGGTGATCGGCACTTCCGGCTCGCAGGAGAAGCTCGACCGCCTGAAGCAGCTGGGGCTGGACCTGGGCCTGTGCACGCGCGCGGCCGACTTCCACGACGCCATCATGAAGGCCACGGATGGCCACGGCGTCGATCTCGTCGTCAACACCGTCGGCGGCTCGGTCTTCGCCGAATGCGTGCGCGCGATGGCTTTCGAAGGACGGCTCGCCACCGTCGGCTACGTCGACGGCGTGCTCGAGGCCGAGATCGACCTCCAGGCCCTGCACGCGAGACGCCTGACGCTCTTCGGCGTGTCGAACAAGCTGCGCAGCGCGGAGCAGCGCGCCGCAGGCGTGCCGGCGTTCGTCGCCGACCTGATGCCGGCGATCGCGGCGGGACGCATCCGCCCGGTGGTCGACCGCGTCTTTGCGTTCGGCGAACTCGAGGCGGCGCGCGCGCACATGGAAGCCAACCGCCATCTCGGCAAGATCGTGCTGGCGATGCCCGCACCAGCGACGGCATGGCCTCCATCGAGGTAAGCGAGGAACGGGGTGTGCGCACCCTGCATTTCGGCTCCCACCTCGTGCAGGGCGCGATGCGCACCGCGCGGCCGTGGTCGCTCGAGCTCGAGTACACGCGCGAGATGATGCTGCCGCTGCTGCTGCGCGCCCGCAGCGGCTGGCCGAAGTCGGTCCTGCAGGTCGGTCTCGGGACGGCCTCGTTCACGCGCTTCCTGCACCGCCATCGTCCGGACGCACGGGTCACCGTGGTCGAGATCGCGCCGGAAGTGCTCGCCGCGGCCCGCCAGTTCTTCAAGCTGCCGCCGGAGTCGACGCACCTGCGCATCGAGATCGCCGACGCCCACGACTGGCTGGCGACGGCGAGGCGCAAGTTCGACCTGATCCTCGTCGACGGCTTCGATGCCCAGGGGCGCGCCGGCATGCTCGAGACGGAGCCGTTCTACCTCAACTGCCGCGACCATCTCAACGCCGGCGGCATGCTGGCGGCCAACGTGCTCACGCGCAACCGCAGCGTCACGCGGATCACCGATCGCCTGCGCGCGGCGTTCGAGGATCGCGTGATCGTGCTCCCCGCCTGCAGCGCGGGCAACACCGTGGCGCTGGCCGCGAAGGACGGCGAGCTGCGGATCGTTCCGGCCGAGCTGCACGCAGCCGCGCGCCGGTGGAAGGCCGAGAGCGGGCTGGACCTCGCGCCCACGCTGGAGCGGCTGCAGGGTTAGGTCGTCGCCACCGCGTATAGTGGCCGCATGAAAGTACCGATGAGATTGCAGCCGCTCGTCGACGACGGCGTGATCGATTCGGTCGTGCGGCAGTTGATGAGCGGCAAGGAAGCGCTGGTCTACGTGGTGCGCTGCGGCGAGGAGACGCGCTGCGCGAAGGTCTACAAGGAAGCCGACAAGGGCAGCTTCCGCCAGGCCGTCGACTACACCGAGAACCGCAAGACCAAGAACAGCCGCCAGGCGCGCGCCATGGCCAAGGGCACGCGCTACG
>CAZOIB010000160.1:0-1981 GCA_964579785.1 uncultured Lysobacter sp.
CGTCCTTTCAAGGACTTCCAGCGCATGCCCCTCCCGCTCGACGCGAAGAGCCGCGTCATCGACACCTACCGCCAGCACCCCACCGACACGGGCTCCCCCGAGGTCCAGGTCGCGCTCCTCAGCCAGCGCATCGAGCACCTCACGGAGCACTTCAAGACGCACAAGAAGGACCACCACTCCCGGCGCGGCTTGCTCAAGCTCGTCGGGCAGCGACGCCGCCTGCTCGACTACCTCAAGCGCTCCGATGTCGACCGCTACCGCAAGGTCGTCTCGGCGCTGAGCCTGCGCAGGTAGCCCTACCTCACTCCGGGTCGGTTCGGCTCGACGCTTCAACCCCGATTCGTGCGCGCGACCCGCTCGCGCGCAGGAACCGAGGCTGAAGGGAGAGGTTGAACGACGATCCGGCGACACGCCGCGCGATAGCGGCATCGGCGCCAAGGAGCGCGTTCCTCAATGTTCGTTCGTGAATCCGTCAACGTCGGCGGGCGGCCCATGGTCTTCGAGACGGGCCGTCTCGCCAAGCAGGCGCACGGCGCCGTCCTCATCACGTACGGCGAGAGCGTCGTGCTCGTCACCGCGACCTCGACCGACGAGCGGCCGGGCCTCGACTTCTTCCCGCTCACCTGCGAGTACGTCGAGAAGACGTACGCCGCCGGCAAGATCCCGGGCGGCTTCTTCAAGCGCGAGGGGCGCCTGCGCGACTACGAGACGCTCACCTCGCGCCTCATGGATCGCCCGCTCCGGCCCCTGTTTCCCGAGGGCTACAAGAAGGACACGCAGGTCATCGCGACCGTCCTCTCCACCGACAAGACGAACCCGACGGACGTCCTGGCGCTGAACGCCGGCAGCGCGGCGCTCGCGATCTCGGACATCCCCTGGGATGGCCCCGTGTGCGGCATCCGCGTCGCCCGGGTGGACGGCGAGCTCATCGCGTACCCGACCCACGAGCAGGCCGCGCGGGCCGACATCGAGCTCGTGGTCGCCGTCTCGCGTGACGCCATCGTCATGGTCGAGGGGGGCGCTGCCGAGGCGAGCGAGGCGGACCTCATCGACGCGCTCATGTTCGCCCACCGCGAGGGCCAGGCCGTCCTCGCCCTCATCGATCGGCTACGCCAGGCGGTCGGCAAGCCGAAGCGCCAGTTCTCGGTCGCCAAGCTCGACGAAGCCGTCGCGCGCCGGATCGCGGAGCTCGCGGACACGCGGCTGCGCGAGGCGTGCGTCATCGCGGACAAGAAGGCCCGCTACGACGCCTACGGCTCCATCAAGCAGGACGTGGTCGCGGCCGTGAAGGCGCAGGTCGGCGACGACGCTTACGTCGCGATCGAGAAGCTCGTGAAGGCGGAGGTCGAGGAGCGCAAGTATCACGTCGTCCGCCGCATGGTGCTCGGTGAGCGGCGCCGCATCGACGGCCGCGACGAGCGCGCGATCCGCCCCATCTCGTGCGAGGTCGGCCTCCTGCCGCGGGTCCACGGCTCGGCGCTGTTCCAGCGGGGGGAGACGCAGGCGATCGTCACGGCGACGCTCGGCACCTCGGGAGACGAGCAGAAGATCGACGCGCTGACCGGCGAGTCGTGGAAGCGCTTCATGCTCCACTACAACTTCCCGCCCTTCTCGACCGGCGAGACGAAGCCGCTCCGCGGGCCCGGCCGGCGCGAGATCGGGCACGGCGCGCTCGCCGAGCGCGCTGTCATCCGGATGGTCCCGCCCCACGAGGAGTTCCCCTACACGGTCCGCATCGTGAGCGAGATCCTCGAGTCGAACGGCTCGAGCTCGATGGCGAGCGTCTGCGGCGCCACGCTCTCGATGATGGACTGCGGCGTGCCGATGAAGCGCCCGGTCGCCGGCATCGCGATGGGCCTGATCCAGGAGGGCAAGGACGTCGCCATCCTGAGCGACATCCTGGGCGACGAAGATCACCTCGGGGACATGGACTTCAAGGTGTGCGGGACGGAGCGCGGCGTCACCGCGATCCAGATGGACA
>CAZOIB010000161.1:0-8673 GCA_964579785.1 uncultured Lysobacter sp.
CGTCAACGACGACCCGCCCACCATCTACCGGCTGGTGGACGAGTCGCGCCGCGCCTGGCACGCCGGCGAAAGTTCGTGGCGGGGACACACGCAGCTCAACGCCGCCTCCATCGGCATCGAGATCGTGAATGCGGGCGATCGCCTCACGCCGGACGGCATCGAGTGGGCCGACTACCCGCGGCCGCAGGTCGACGCGGTGATCGGACTGGTGAAGGAGATCGTCGAGCGCCATGCAATCCGCCCCGACAACATCCTCGGCCACAGCGACATCGCACCCCAGCGCAAGGTCGACCCCGGGCCCCGGTTTCCCTGGAAGCGGCTCGCCGACGAAGGCCTCATCGCCTGGCCCGACGAGCGCCGGGTCGCCGAGCGGCGCGCCGTCTACGCGACGGGCCTGCCGGACGTCGCCTGGTTCCAGGCGAAGCTCGCCGCGCACGGCTATGCGGTCGCGCGGACCGGCGAACTCGACGCAGCGACGCAAAGGGTGGTCGCCGCGTTCCAGATGAAGTACCGGCAAAGCCTCTGCGATGGCGATCCCGACGCGGAGACGGCAGCGCTCCTCGACGTGATCACCACCACCGCGGCCGATGCGCGCTGATCATTTCGTGCCGGCTGCGGGTGTCGCCCTGGCGGCGTGCCTCCTCGCGACGGCAGCCCACGGTGCCGGGCCGCAAGCCTGGGAGACAAAGCTCGACGCCGAGCTCGCCGCGATTGCGCACGACCCCACTCTCCCGCTCGCGAGTCTCGCCGTCGTCGCGCTGCGCGAGGGGAAGGTCGCCTACGAGCGGCACCTTGGCCGCCGCCGCATCGACGCCCGGGACGCGTCGGGAGACCTGCCCGCGGGCCCGCACACCCTCTACCGCGTCGCCTCCATCTCCAAGCTCGTGACGGCGCTGGGCGTCATGCGGCTCGTCGAATCCGGCACGCTCGCGCTGGACCGCGACGTTTCCGGCTATCTCGGCTACCGCCTGCGCAACCCGCATTTTCCGGACGTCCCGATCACGCTGCGCAGGCTGCTCAGCCACACCGCCTCGCTGCGCGACGACGGCGGCTACTTCTGGGGCGAGGGCGTGGCACTTCGCGACGTGCTGCTTCCGGGTGGGTCGCTGCACGGCCAAGGCGCGATGTGGGCGCGCAACGCGGGCCCCGGCGCCTGGTTCAACTATTCCAACCTGTCCTGGGGCGTGGTGGGAGAAGTCATGGAAAGCGCGACGGGCGAGCGCTTCGACCGGCTGATCGAGCGCCTGGTCCTCGCGCCCCTCGGCGTGCCCGGCGGATTCCACCCCGCCGATCTTCCGCGCGCCGAACTCGCCAACGTCGCCACCCTCTACCGCAAGGCGCAATCGGTCGACGGCAGGGAGGTGTGGAATCGCGACGGCCCGTGGGTCGCGCAAGTCGACGATTACGCCACCGCCGCGCCGGTCTCCCGTGCGAGTCCGGACTACCGTCCGGGACGCAACGGCACGCTCTTCTCGCCGCAGGGCGGGCTGCGCACCAGCGCGGCGGGGCTCGTGCGCATCGTCCGGCTGTTCCTGGAGGACGGCCGCGTCGACGGCAAGCCGTTCCTCGCTCCGGCGTCGGTCGCGGCGATGCTGGCGCGGCAGTGGCAGCACGATCCCGTGGCGGCCAATGGCGACAGCCGCACGGAAGAAGGCCACCGCGACTTCTTCAATGCCTGGGGCCTCGGCGTGCAGCATTTCCTCGACCGCTCCGGGCCGGGCCGCGGCGACCGGCTCGTCGCCGGCGGCGGGTTCACCGGCAGCGGCCACCGCGGCGATGCCTATGGCCTCACCGCGATCGTCGCGTTCGACCGCGGCACGCGCAGCGCGCTCGTCTACGTGATCGGCGGCGTAGGCGCGGACCCCGAAGCGCACCGGGGCGAGTATTCGGCCCTGCACCGCCACGAGGAAAGAATCCTCACCGCGCTGTATCGTCGCGCCATACGCCAATCCGCAGATGACCTCTCCGAAGGCAAGTCCCCGTGACCGATAACCTGCACTTCAAGTCGCTCCATTACGCCGGCACTTCCCCCGGCGCCCGCCTCATCGTCCTCGGCGCCGTGCACGGCAACGAGACCTGCGGCACGCAGGCCATCCTGCGCGTCATCGACGACATCGAGGCGAGGCGGCTCGTCATCGCGGCCGGAGCCGTCACGTTCGTTCCGGTGACCAACCCGCTCGCCTACGCGAAGGGCGAGCGCGTCGGCGACCGCAACCTCAACCGCAACTTCGCGCCCACGGCGAATCCGGTGGACTTCGAGGACCGCATCGCCAACTGGCTGGGGCCGCTCCTCGCGGATCACGACGTCCTGCTCGACCTGCACTCGACCCGCGCGAAGAACCCCGCCTTCGCGATGCTGGGGCCGTCCGACAACGACGGCACGCTGCAGCCCTTCCGGCATGCCGCGCGCGAGCGCGCGCTGGCGCAGCGCCTGGGCGTGCACCGCTTCGTCGACGGCTGGCTCGAGACCTACGCAAAGGGCGTGGCGTGTCGATTGGAGCGCATGGGCACGGCCGCCACGCGCGGCGAGGCGCTCAACACCGACCCGAAATACGGCGTCGGAACCACCGAGTACATGCGCGCCCAGGGGGGATGCGCCATCACGCTCGAATGCGGGCAGCACGACGACCCCGATGCGCCCGCGGTCGGCCATGCCGCGATTCGCAATGCGCTGGCGCACCTCGGAATCGCCGCCGCCGAGCCGCCGCCCGCCGTGCGGGAAGTCGAATACCTGAGCCTCGTGGACGTGATCGACCGCCTCGACGCCGGCGACGCGTTCGCGCGCGAGTGGTCCAGCTTCAACCGCCTCGCGAAGGGCGACCGCATCGCCACCCGCGCCGACGGCACGCCATTGCTCGCGCCCGAGGACGGCTACATCGTCTTCCCCGACCACAAGGCCCTGCCGGGCAACGAGTGGTTCTATCTCGCGCAGCCGCGGCAGGCGCGCGAACTGCAGCCCGCGGCCTGAGCGTGGTGCCGCGGTGCCTCAGCCCATCTTCCGCGCGAGGTAGCGCATGAGCGGCCCCACCAGCGGCAGCTTGGCGTAGAGCTCGCCCGCGGCATCCCAGTAGTCGCGGTGGTAGGTCACGCGACCGTCCGCCGCGAAGCGCACCACGGACAGCCCGTGGATCGTCTGCGTCACGTCCGGCTGCCACTTCTTCACGCGAAAGTGGAAATCCCAGATGAGCACGGCGCGGTCGCCCTCCCGGATCGTTTCGGCGATGCGGAAGCGTGGCTCGTCGAGAGTCTCGTACATGTGCCCGAAGATGCGGCGCAGCTCGGCGACGCCACGCACTTCGTTGAAAGGATCGCGGAAGTAGGCGTCTGCGGCGTACACCGTTTCGAGCGCGCCCACACTCTCGCGAGTGAGTCCTTCCCAATACGCCTTGAGCCGCGCCAGGGCCGCGTCGCTCACAGTCCGGTCGCCTTGCGCGCGGCGGAGAAGTAGCTCCCGTAGGGCAGCAACTGCAGCGCCTTCAGGAAGCGCGTAAAGCGCTTCGGGAAGTGGATCTCGAACTCGCCTTCCTCCAAGCCCGCGACGATCTCCCGCGCCGCCTCGTCCGGCTCGATGAGCGCGGGCATCCTGAAGTCGTTCTGGTCGGTCATCGGCGTGCGCACGAAGCCCGGGTTGACGACGCACACGCCGATGCCCTTCGGCTGCAGGTCGAGGTAGAGCGCTTCGGCGAGGTTGATCACCGCGGCCTTGGTCGGGCCGTAGACGAGGCTCTTCGGCAACCCGCGATAGCCGGCGACGGAGGACACCAACGCGATGGTGCCGCTGCCCTGCGCCATGAACTGCGGGACGACGGCCGCCAGCCCGTTGAAGTAGCCCATGAGATTGACTTCGACCATCGTCCGCGCGACGTCGAGCTGCAGGTCCCACGCGCGCATCGGCCTGTACTCGCCCGCCATGAAGACCACGAGGTCGACCCCGCCCCATTCGTTCGTGATCGCCGCGGTGGCCTTCGCGAGCGCCGGCGCGTCGGTGATGTCGAGCGGCAGGGCGAGCGCCCTGCCCTTGCCGTAACGCGCCGCCATTTCCTTCAGGGGGCCGGCGCGCCGGGCGGAGAGCGCCACGCGCGCGCCCTTCGCGACCAGGGCGTCCGCCAATGCTGCGCCGATGCCGGTGGAAGCGCCGACGATCCAGCAGCGCCTGTCCTGCCAGTCGCGGATCGGGGGGTTCAAGGCCATGGCGTCGAGGGTCCGTCTAGCGTTTGCGGAAGAAGATCGTCACTTCGCCGAAGGCGATGCCGAACTTGGAGAAAGCGGTCTTGTTGATGAGCGTGCGTTCGTCCACCAGCCACATCCAGTCGTCCATGTCGAGGTGGATGGTACTGCCATCCTCGCGCTTCGCGTCGAGCACGTACCGCCAGCGCAGCGCGTTGCCGGCCGCCTCGCCCTTCGCCTCGCCCACCACGTCCGCGGCCGTGCCCGTGTAGCGGTTGCCCTCCTTGCGGATGGTCCACACGCGCGTCTCCTTCGTGCCGTCGGCGTAGGTGAAGCGCTCGTCGAGGGTGCCGGTGTCGCCGACCCAGGTGCACGTCATCTCCACGCTCATGCGCTTGATGACCTTGCCGGAACGGTCCTGCACCATGCCCCAGGCATCGACTTTGCCGTTGAAGTACTCCTTCAGGTCCAGCACCGGCTTCTGCGCCGAATAGTCCTGCGGCACCACGCTCGCACAACCGGTCAGCACCAGTGCGGCGAGTCCCGATATCAGCTTGCCCATCATGCAGCTCTCCTCATTTGCGTCCAAAGAAAGGCGAAGCCACCAGGGCACCCGCCGCCATCGCCTTGAGCACGCACGGCAACAGGGCGTAGACCGCCGCCAGCACGAAGAGCGCCTGCGGGGAGTTCTCCGCCCGCGGCGCGTAGCCGAACCCCTGCAGAAGCGGCAACGCGATCCCCGCCGCCAGCGCGAGGTTCATCTTCGTGGCGAGGCTCCACAGCCCGAAATAGGCCCCCTCGTTGCGCCCCGCGCCCCGCGCCTCGTCCGCGTCGATCACGTCGGCCAGCAGCGAGGGCGGCAGCGCGAGGTCGGCGCCGAGACCGAGACCCGACAGGATGCAGATCGCCAGGTAGGCCGAAGCACTGTCGGGGCCGAGCAGGAACGCCCAGATGAAGGCGGCGATCGAGACGGCCATGGCGGTGAACCACGCCCGCCCCTTGCCGATGCGCCGCGCGAGCCAGACCCACAGCGGCAGTCCCGCCGCGCCGGCGGCGAAGTAGGCCACGAGGAAGACCGCGGCCAGGTCCGGGCGGCGCACGACGTCCTCGATGAAGAAGAGCACCAGGGTCGCGGGAATGGACGCCGCGATCCCGTTCAGCACGAACACCACGAGCAGGCGCCGGAAAAGCGGATTGCGCAGCGGCAGGCCCATGGCGCCGAAAATGGCCTGGCCCGGCGGGGGCACGCGCGCATGCGCCGGCGCCGACCAGCGGATCGTCACGAAGGCGGCCGCGATCGCGAGCGGCGCGAAGAGGAGCGAGAATTGCGCGAACCCTTCCCTTTCTCCCGAGGACTGCCGCAGCACCTCCGGCAAAGCCGCGGCCAGGAAAACGCCCACGAGCGCGAATCCCTCGCGCCACGCGGTCACGCGCGTGCGTCCGGCGATGTCGTCGGTGATCTCCGCGCCGTGCGCCTGGTAGCTCACGGTGACCAGGCTGAACGCGGTGTAGACGACGACGAGATTCACCACCAGCCACCAGCCCAACGTGACGGAGCCCGCCTGCGGCGGGTTGAAGAGGCCGAGCATGCCCAGCACGAGGAGCGGCACCCCGGCGGTGACGAATGCCCACCGGCTGCCGCCGCGGGAGCGCGTGCGGTCGCTCCACCAGCCCAGCAGCGGATCCTGGACCGCGTCCAGAATGCGTGCGGCCAGCAGGATCGCCCCGACGCCGGCGAGCGACAGGCCCAGCGTGTCGGCGTAGAACTTCGGCACGTGGACATAGATGGGCAACGCCGCCATGGCCAGGGGCAGCCCCAGCACGCCATAGGCCGCCAGCTCGAAGGACGTCGGTCGCGCGGCCACCGGCGCGGCTAACGGTCGATGCGCAGCATCTGCGCGCGCAGCTTCGGTTCCGAAGTGGCGGGGTCGAGCCAGATCGAGAAAAACGCCCGCGCGAATTCCGGATCGGCCACCGTGCCGAGGAAGCGGTCCTGGCTGTAGAAGCGCGCCTCCTTGCCGGAACGCTCACGCCGACGAGGCGGTCGCCGGGACGGATGTCGGGGAAGACGCGGTCCATCGCGCTCTCCCAGCGGCCGAGCTTCTGCGCATCGGTGTAGCCGAGCCTCTTCATCTCGACCAGGCTGCGCTCAGTGAGGTCGCGGCCCTTGATGCTCATCGCATAGCGGATGTCGAGCGCGAACGGGCGCTCGAAGGACCAGGATTCCCCCGGCACCCAGAGCGAGGAGTCGTACACGTGCAGCCCGAACCAGCGCAGGCGCCCATCGCCCAGCGGCTTGAGCGCCGGCAGTTCCGCCACCAGCGCGGCCGGAAGCGGCACGACGCCCTGCGCCGCAGCCATGGCGGCAGCCAGCGCGAATGCCGCAAGGAACGCGCGTCTCAAGCGGGCCTCTCGACCTCGAGGTGGATCACGTCCGTGCGGCCGGTGTTGAAGCCCACCTCGCAGTAATGCAGGTAGAAGCGCCAGAGGGCGAGAAAGCGGTCGTCGAAGCCGAGGGCGCGGATCTCCGCGGCGCGCTCGTTGACCCGCGCGAGCCAGCGGCGCAGCGTTTCCGCGTAATGCAGGCCGAAGCGGAACGGCTCGTGCGCCCTCAAGCCCGCCGCGCGCGCCTCGTCGCCCATGCGCGTCACCGAGGCCAGCATGCCGCCGGGGAAGATGTACTCGCGGATGAAGTCGCTCGAGCGGCGGTAGCGCTCGAAGGCGGACTCGTCGATGGTGATGGCCTGGATGCAGCCGCGCCCGCCGGGCACGAGGCGCTCGCGCACCGTACGGAAGTACTGCGGCCACCAGCGCTCCCCGACCGCCTCGAACATCTCGATGGAGACGATGCGGTCGTACTGCCCCTCGAGATCGCGGTAGTCCTGGAAGCGCAGCTCGACCAGGTGCTCGAGTCCCGCCGCCCGGATGCGGCTGCGGGCAAATTCGAGTTGCGCCCGGGAGATGGTGATCCCGGTCACGCGGCAGCCGCGCGTCCGGGCGGCGTACTCGGCGAAGCCGCCCCACCCGCAGCCGATCTCGAGCACGTGGTGGCCGGCTTCCACGCCCAGCGTGGCGAGCATGCGTTCGTACTTGGCCTCCTGCGCCGCCTCGAGCGTGTCGGCATGCCCGGCCGTGAACAGGCCGGCCGAGTAGGTCATCGTCCGGTCGAGCCACAGCCCGTAGAACGCATTGCCGAGGTCGTAGTGGGCGTGGATGTTCTTGCGCGATCCGGCGCGGGTGTTGGCCCGCAGCACGTGCGACAGCCGGAAGAACAGGGCCACGACCGGGTTGCCGTAGAACACTTCCGCCAGCGCCTTTTCATTGGCGACGCAGAGCTCGAGGAACGCGGTCATGTCGGAGGTGGCGATGAGACCGTCGCGCCAGCATTCCGCGACGCCGATCTCGGCACCGCGGACGATGCGGCCGAGCGCCCTCCAGTCGCGGATCTCGAGATCCGCCACCGGCCCGGGCGCCGCACCCGCGAACACGCGGCCATTGCCGTCGGGCATGGTGACGGCCAGGCGCCCGGTCGAGAGGCGGGAAAGAACCCTGAAGAAGGTACGGGCCGCGAGGCTCTTCGGAGCCGACGATGCTGCCCCCGCCTCCGCGGGATTGACGGTCAACTGTTGCGGGGAATTCACCGGGTCGTCTCCTGTAATGGCGGCTCGGGTTTGGAAAACCAGGGCACGCGCTTCATCCAGAGCCGGAGCGCCTGCCAGTGGATGCGGGCAACGACACCCGCGGTCATGAGGGGGTAACCGAGAAGCGCTTTCGCGAGCGTCGCGGCACGGATGGGCTGCGCCACGCCGTCGATCGCGGTGACGATCAACCTGCCGTCGCGGTCGTGGTAGTCGATCTGCGCGAACTGGCGTCCCCAGTTGCCCGCGAAGCGGAAGCGGTAGTGCCCCTCCACCGCGCAGAACGGGGACACGTGGAGGACCTTGTCCGCGCGCAGCCAGTCGCGCGGGCCGATCACGCGGGCGTCGCGGTGCGCGAGCAGGTAGTTGTGCCGCTCGCCGAAGGTGTTGGACACCTCGCAGAGCACCGCGCGCAGGTTTCCCTGCCGGTCGTGGCAATAGAAGATCGCGATCGGGTTGAAGACGTAGCCGAAGACGCGCGGGAAGGCCTGCAGGACGATCTCGCCGTCGGCCCTGTCCACGCCCGCCTCGGCGAGCCGGGCGCGCACCCAGGGCTCCAGGGCACTTCCGTCGCGCGGGCCATGGTCGCGGGACATGAGGGAAAGCAGGTTCCAGCGATCCACGGAAAAGATGCCACGGCCGGCTCGCGCCATGGCCGACAGCGGCACGCGCAGGCAGAAGACGCCATAGGAGAAGGCGTGCCGCACCGGCCGGCGGCGGCAGTGGAACACGCGCCCGAAAAGGAACTGTGCTTCCTTCATGGGTTCCAGGGGATGGCGACACCCATCTGCCGCGCGACATTGACGGCGGAGAGGAGTCCATCCTCGTGAAACCCGTAGCGCGTCCACGCGCCGCAGAACCACGTGCG
>CAZOIB010000162.1:0-1985 GCA_964579785.1 uncultured Lysobacter sp.
GCGGGCCGTATCGCCCAGTCGCCGCCGAGGTCCTGGCTCCAGGCAATCTCCAGCGCATGCGCACGGACGTCCCAGTCGTCGCGAAAATAGCGGTAGTCGGCCTGCAGCGTCCCCGCCGTGCCCGCGAAGCGGTGGCGGTAGCGTGTGAGCCAGGCGAGGCTGTCGCGCCGGTCCGGCCGGCTGTCGGCCGCGAGCACCGGCAGCCCGCCGTCCGGATAGAAGGTCAGCGTGAGCTTGTAGGGGTCGCTGTACCAGCCGTGCCCGCGACTCACCTGGACGCTGCTTTGCACGACGGCGACGGGGGACAGGACCTGCGTGACTCCCAGGAGGTAGTCCTCGGTGTCGCGCCGCTCGTCGAGTTGCGGATCGACGACGGAACGCACGCGGTCGTTCGCCTTGCCGTAGCCGGCCTGGAGGGTGGTGAGGCGGTCGTTCAGGTCCCAGCGCGCTTCCAGTCCGTAGGCGCGGGAGCGATAGTCCTCCTCGTCGGAACGCGTTCGCGACGCCGCCAGCGTCACCTCCCCGATGCGCCTGGCGACCCGGAGATCGCCGCCGCGGCGCCGGTCGTCGATCGAGGCGCCGGTGAGCGATTGCACCGGAGTTCCGCTCGCGTTGGATACCACCTGCGGGGAGGCGCCGGTCACCACGTCCACGACGGCGCTGGCATTGACTTCCCAGCCCCCGGCGAACTGCAGGCGCACCCAGCCGACGGGCTCGGTGACCTTCATCAGCCCGCGCTCGCGGTAGTAGAGCACCGACACGCCCGCCTCCCCCGCCTCGAGCGCGCCGGCACGCATGGGCATCATGAGGATGGGCATGGCCATGGCTGCCTGCAGCAGCGCGGCCAGCGGGTCCCTGTCCCTAGTTGCAGCCACAGCCGCCTCCGCCCACGGTGCCGCCGCCGCTCGCGGCTTCCTTCGACGCGTAGGTCTTCTCGAGGGCGCGTCCCGTGCCCGGCGACGGTTCCAGTGCCATGTCGGGCCGCGCCAGGTGGCCGCGCTGGTAGGACTCCACGGTGGCGCAGCCGCAGGTCGCGAGGGTCGCTGCGCAGAGCGCCAGGAAGCGCCTCCCGGTCATGGCCGCTCCTCGAGCAGTTCGGCGATCTCGCGCTCGAGAGCAACGGCGGTTTCGGCGGTGAAGCCGCGATGCACGCGGCGCACCACGCCGCGCCTGTCGATCAGGTAGCCGCTCGGCATCGCGCGCACGCCGAAGGCCCCGGCAATGGCATCATCGGCGTCGCTGACGAGGCTGAAACCGACGGGCACGCGGCGCAGGAAACGCTCCGCGTCCGCAGCCGAAGCGTCCTTGTTGACGCCGACGACGGTGAATCCGCGCTCGCCGTGGCGCCGCGCCAGCGCATCCAGCGCGGGCATCGAGTTGCGGCAGGGAACGCACCACGAGGCCCAGAAGTCCACGTACACGACCCGGCCCCGCAGCCGCTCGAGCGATACGCGTGCAGATCCCGGTTGCAGGGGCACGGCGTCCACTCCAGGCGCCCGGGCTCCAGGCTCGAGGGAAGCGGCCTGCGGCGCGGCGATGACCGCCAGTGCCGCAACGATGCCGGCTGCCGCCTTCGCGCGAATGCTCGCGTGGAGGCTCATTGGCAAAGGGGCGCCGGGCTCGAGAACACCAGTCGCGTGATCGCCTTGGCGACCGCGACGCCGTTCACGGTGTAGTTGAGGGTGCCCCGCTCCCCGTCCGCGAACTGGAAGCGCATGGTGCCCACGTTGGCGAGGTTCGCCTCGGTGATCGGCGTGAACGGACTGGCGTTGAACGGCGGTCCCGAGGCACGGTACAGGGTGCCGGCATACGACCCGTCGGCCTGGCGGGTGCCGCCGGACATGACCAGCCACAGGTCGCGCCCCGTCGCGTCGTAGGTGAAAAGGGTCGCGAATAGCGTGTTGTCCTGGTGGGTCACGTTGACGCCCCAGCCGGATTCCGCCGCATTCCACCACAGGTCCTGGTAATTGGTCGCGGTGGCGCGG
>CAZOIB010000163.1:0-7069 GCA_964579785.1 uncultured Lysobacter sp.
CCAGCCCCTCGCGTTCACCTGGTTCGGGCGCGGCGAGCTTTTGTCGGTCAAGGCCTCCGACCCCGCGGGGGCGGCGCTGCAGCGCGCTGGTGCGAGCCTCCTGTCCGCCTTCTACCTGAACGAGCTGCTGCTGAAGCTCACGCACCGCGACGATCCGCACGAGAAGCTCTGGGCGGCGTACGACGAGGCGGTCACGGCGCTGCGCGAGCGATCGCGGCGCGCGACCGGGGTGCCGGGGCTGCTGGCGGCCGAGCCGGGCGTGGGAGATGCGCGCGCCATCGAGCCGGTGCTGCGGCGCTTCGAGCTTGCCATGCTGCGCGAGCTGGGCTTCGCGGTGGAACTGGGCCGCGACGTCGCGACCGGCGCGGCGATCGAGGCGGGGCGCGACTACTGGTACATCGTCGAGCGCGGGCCGATCCCTGCCGCGGGCGCGTCCGAGCGGGCCGATGCAGTAAGATTGTCCGGCCTCACGCTCGTGCACCTCGAGCGCGGGGAATTCGACGACCCGCGCACCGCGGGCGAGGCCAAGAGCCTCATGCGCCTGTTGATCCACCATTGCCTCAACGGGCAGGAACTCTCCACGCGGGCCATCGTGCGCAGCCTGCAGAGAATCGAGGACGCGGCATGATCGAGCTGGGCGTCAACATCGACCACATCGCCACGGTGCGCCAGGCGCGGCGCACCTACGAGCCCGACCCCGTGTGGGCCGCGGTGGAGGCGCACCTGGGCGGCGCGGACGGCATCACTGTCCACCTGCGCGAAGACCGGCGCCACATCCAGGACGAGGACGTGCGGCGCCTGCGCGAACTCGCGCACATCAAGCTGAACCTCGAGATGGCGGCCACCGACGAGATGGTCGGCTTGGCGCTGCGCGTCAAGCCCGAGATGGCGATGCTGGTGCCGGAAGGGCGCCAGGAGGTCACCACCGAGGGCGGGCTCGACATCGCGGGACAGGAGGCGCGCATCCGCGAGGTGATCGCTCGCCTGGCCGGCGGCGGCATCGTGACCAGCGTCTTCATCGACGCGGAGGCGAGGCAGGTGGAGGCGGCCGCCCGCGCCGGCGCCCGCGTCTGCGAGGTGCACACCGGGCCCTATGCGCATGCGTTCCATGCCAAGGGTCGCGATCCGGAGGCCACGCCGGTCGTGGCCGAGCTCGCGAAGATCCGTGCCGCCGGGGAGGCGATCCGCGGCCTCGGCATGCGCTTCAACGCCGGGCACGCCCTCAACTACTTCAACGTCGAGCCCGTGGCGGCGCTCGCCGGCATCCGTGAGCTGCACATCGGGCACGCGATCGTGAGCCGCGCCGTCTTCGTCGGCATGCGCGAGGCGGTGCGCGAGATGAAGGCGCTGATGAGTGCCGCGGCCGCGCACGCCCTCCTCAGGGCGGGGGCGCAATGATCCGCGGGGTGGGGACGGACGTGGTGTCCATCGAGCGGGTCGAGGCTGCGCTCGCGCGCTTCGGCGAGCGCTTCGTGAACCGCATCCTCACGCCGGAGGAGCGCGTGCGCTACGCCGCCACGCGGCAAAAGGCGAGCCACCTCGCCAAGCGCTTCGCGGCCAAGGAAGCCTTCTCCAAGGCGATCGGCACCGGGTTTCACGCGCCGTTCCGCTGGCACGCGATCTCGGTCGGCCGCGATGCGCGGGGCAAGCCCGGGCTCGTGCCGAGCGACGACATGGCCCGCCACCTCGCCTCCATCGGCGTCTCGGCTTCGCACATCTCGCTCACCGACGATGCCGGCATCGCCGTGGCGTTCGTCGTTCTCGAAGGCTAGAAAGGCTCGCATGCGACTCGGACCGGTGATGGTCGACGTCTCGGGGCTGGAACTCACGGCGGACGACGTCGAGCGGCTGCAGCACCCGCAGGTCGGGGGTGTCATCCTCTTCGCGCGCAATTTCGCGGCACCGCTGCAGCTGATCCAGCTCGCCCACTCGATCCGCGAGATCCGCAAGCCCGCGCTCGTCATCGCCGTGGACCACGAAGGCGGGCGCGTGCAGCGCTTCCGCCACGGCTTCACGACGATCCCGGCGATGCGCGAACTCGGGCGGCTCTTCGACCGCGACCCGGCCCAGGCGCTGGCCGCCGCGCGCGGCTGCGGCTTCGTGATCGCGAGCGAGCTGCAGGCGCATGGCGTGGACTTCACCTTCGCGCCGGTGCTGGACGTCGACTACGGCGAGTCGAGCGTGATCGGCGACCGCGCGCTGCACGGCGATCCCAACGTGATCGCCACGCTCGCCGAGGCGCTGCAGGCCGGGCTCACCGCGGCCGGCATGACCTCCGTCGGCAAGCACTTTCCCGGCCACGGCTACGTGCGGGCGGACTCGCACCTGGAAGTGCCGGTGGACGACCGCACGATGGCCGAGATCGCCGCGAGGGACCTGGTTCCGTTCCAGCGCCTTGCCCGTGCCGGGATGGGCGGGGTGATGCCGGCGCACGTGATCTACCCCAGGGTCGACGCGAAGCCGGCGGGCTTTTCCGCGATCTGGCTGCAGAAGGTGCTGCGCGAGAAGCTGCAATTCGACGGCCTCGTCTTCTCCGACGACCTGTCGATGGAGGGGGCGAGCACCGCCGGCGGCATGGTCGCGCGCGCCAACGCCGCGCTCAACGCCGGCTGCGACATGGTCGTCGTCTGCAACGATCCGCGCGCGCAGGACACGATGCTGGAAGGGCTCGAGCGCCGCCCGCTGGCGCCGACGCTCGCGCGCCGCCTGGAGCGCATGCGCGGGCGCGCCATCTCCACCGCCGCCCTCAAGGCGAGCGCCGCCTACCTCGCCGCCACCGAAAACCTGGCGCGCGTGCGCGCGCCGTGACCGCTTTCGAACCCGGTTCATGAACCGGGTTCATGAACCGGGTTCGTGAAATGTTCGAGGCGAAGGAATTCCTCGCCGGGCTGCCCAACCTGCCCGGTGTCTACCGCTTCCTGAACGCCGCCGGCGAGGTGATCTACGTCGGCAAGGCGCGGGAGCTGAGGAAGCGCGTCGCGTCGTACTTCCAGAAGAGCCACCCCAGCCCGCGCACCACGCTCATGGTGGGGCAGATCGCCGGCGCGGAGACGACGGTCACGCGCACGGAGGCCGAGGCGCTCCTCCTGGAAAACAACCTCATCAAGTCGCTGAGCCCGCGCTACAACGTCCTCTTCCGCGACGACAAGAGCTACGGCTACATCCTCGTCACCGGCCATCGCTTCCCGCAGATCCGCTTCTACCGCGGCGTGCAGGACAAGGCCAACCGCTACTTCGGCCCGTTTCCCAGCACCTGGGCGGCGCGCGAGACCATCGGCCACCTGCAGAAGATCTTTCGCCTCCGCACCTGCGACGACACGGTGTTCAGCCACCGCTCGCGTCCGTGCCTCCTCGCGCAGATCCACCGCTGCTCGGCGCCGTGCGTGGGGCGCGTGACCGAGGGGGACTACCGCCGCGACGTCGACCACGCCGCCAAGTTCCTCGAAGGCCGCGAGGACGACGTCATCGCGGAGCTCAACCTGAAGATGCAGGCGGCCAGCGACGCGCTCGACTACGAAGGAGCCGCCCGCTTCCGCGACGAGATCCGCATGCTGCAAAGGATCCTTTCCGGCCAGGCGGTCGAGTCCGCGGGCGCGCGCGACGCGGACGTGGTCGCCGCGGTGGAAAGGGAGGGGGTGTGGTGCGTGACCCTCGCCATGATCCGCGGCGGCCGCCACCTGGGCGACCGCAGCTTCTTCCCGCAGAACGCCGCGGGCAGCGACGCGGCGACGGTGGTGGAGGCCTTCCTCACGCAGCACTACGCCGTGCAGCCGGTTCCGCCGCGGGTCATCGCGGACGCGATCGCGGATGCGCCGGCGCTGGCGGCCCTGCTCGGGACGATCGCCAACCGTGCGGTCACCGTCCTCACGCGCCCGCAGGGCGAAGTACGCCTCTGGCTGGAAATGGCTCGCAAGAACGCCGAGCTGGCGGTGGCGGGCCGCCTGGCTGCGCAGGCCACGCAGGAGGCGAGGGGGGCGGCGCTCACCGAATTCCTCGGCGCCGAGGCCCCGGTCGCGCGCCTCGAGTGCTTCGACATCAGCCACACCATGGGCGAGGCCACGGTCGCCTCTTGCGTGGTCTACGACAAGGGCGGGATGCAGCCCGCCGAGTACCGCCGCTTCAACGTGCAGGACGTGGCCGCGGGCGACGACTACGGCGCCATGCGCTACGCGCTGGAGGTGCGCTACCGCAAGCTCGCGGAAGGCGAGGGGAAGACGCCCGACCTGATCCTCATCGACGGCGGCACCGGGCAGCTCAATGTCGCCATGGGCGTGATGCAGGACCTGGGACTCGCCGGCATCGCGATGATCGGCGTGGCCAAGGGAGAAGAGCGCAAGCCCGGCCTGGAGCAGCTTTTCGTCGCGGGCGAGGAGGGCGCGCGCCGGCTGCCGCCCGACCACCCGGCCCTGCACCTCATCCAGCAGGTGCGCGACGAGGCGCACCGCTTTGCCATCACCGGCCACCGCGCGCGCCGCGGCAAGGCGCGTACCGCGTCGCGGCTCGAGGACATCGGCTCCGTGGGCCCGAAGCGGCGCCAGAGGCTCCTCGCCCACTTCGGCGGGCTGCAGGGGGTGATGGCGGCGAGCGTCGAGGACCTCGCCCGCGTGGAGGGGATCAGCCGTACACTCGCGGAACGGATCTACAACGAGCTGCATTGACGACCTTGAACCCGTTCCGTACCGCCGCGGACTTCCGCCCGTGCCGCTGAACCTGCCGCTGCTGCTCACCTGGCTGCGCATCCTCGCCATCCCGCTCTTCGTGGCGGTGCTCTACTTCCCGGAGCACTGGCTCTCCGAGCGCGACGCCAACGTGATCTCGATGTGGATCTTCATCGTGGCGGCCGTCACCGACTGGGCCGACGGCTACCTCGCGCGCAAGTGGAACCAGACCACGTCCTTCGGCGCCTTCCTCGACCCGGTGGCGGACAAGCTCATGGTCGCCGCGGCCCTCATCGTGCTCACCGAGAAGGGGATCGTCGATCCCTTCGCCACCCTCATCATCATCTCGCGCGAGATCACCATCTCGGCGCTGCGGGAGTGGATGGCGCAGGTGGGCCAGTCCAAGAACGTCGCGGTGAACATCCTCGGCAAGGTGAAGACGGTGACGCAGCTCGTGGCCATCCCGTTCCTGCTCTTCAACGGCGTGCTCTTCGGGCTCGTCCATACCAACCCCGTCGGACGGGTGCTCATTTGGGTGGCGGCGATCATCACCCTCTGGTCGATGGTGGTGTACCTGAAAGCGGCCCTGTTCCCGTCGCCGCGGCCCGAGGTGGTTGAACCGGAGGGCGGGAAAAGGCTATAATTCGCGGCTTCCAAGCGGCAGTAGCTCAGTTGGTAGAGCGCAACCTTGCCAAGGTTGAGGTCGAGAGTTCGAGACTCTTCTGCCGCTCCAAAATTCAAAAGAGGGAAAGTGCAAGTCGCTTTCCCTCTTTTGTTTTGGGTCGCCCGATATAGCCGGCAACCCTGCCTGGGTGGTGAAATTGGTAGACACAAGAGACTTAAAATCTCTCGCTCATTGAGTGTACGGGTTCGATTCCCGTCCCAGGCACCAGTTAGACATCTGCGGGAAGCCAGCAACGTCCGAAGATGTCATCCTGGGCATCACGCGCTTCGAGATTGCTGACCATGACTTCCCGCTTGTAGGCATAGGCTTCGCTCAAAGGTAATTCAGCTTGCCGGTAATAGGCTGTCTTACCGATAGCTACGGTCAACGCCGATTTTGCGGCGATTTTGTGGGCCAGTTCCAGCGTTTTATGCTCCAGTTCGTCGCCTGCCACCAGTTCGTTGACCAGTCCGAAACGCAGTGCGGTTGACGCGTCGATCAGGTCGCCAGTGAGCAACATTTGCAGCGCATGTTTGTGCGAGATGTTGCGCGACAAGGCGACCATCGGTGTCGATCAGGGCAAGCCGATGTTGACGCCGGGCGTGGCAAATCGTGAATCCAGCGTGGCTACAGCAAGGTCGGCGCTGGCCTGCATCAGGTAGGCGCAATCGGCGAACAGTTTTTCGGTGTAGTCGCGGGCATAACCGTATCGCCACGCAACCCGAGGATGAGACGGCCGCCTTCATCTCGGCCAGCGTGGTCAGTCAGACGTGGGACAGGTCGTGTACCCCACGGCCAGTGCCACGGCAAGGCCGCGAAAATCGGCCAGCCGGTGATCCCGGCCATCGGTGGCGTGCAGGACGAATTCCGGATGCCGGGGCAGGTTGCCGGCGGGTGGATTGAGATGAAGTACCTGGTCGTTTGGCTGGCACGCCGGGGCGGCGAACGGACGCTCCTCGTATTCTTCCCGTTGCACGAATCGGGTGAACTGGCCCAGGCCTTGGCAATCGAGCGTCCCGGTATAGCGATAAAGTCAGTCTGGCCCCGCGTTTGAACCATGGGGCCACAACATACCTCACGGCGGTAAATTTCTCGTAGGCGACCACGTCGGTCACCCCGCCGCCTTCGGCACAGCTACCCCCAAGGTCACGTCGACGGAGGGTTTGCTTGAGGCTCGACACAACGGCGCATTGCCCCGGGTGCACCCGTTTCCTAAGATAAAGACAAGCGTCGGGTTTCTGCAAACGCCGACCAGGAGACTGCCATGAGAAACACCGCTGCCGAAACCGGCCGCTTGCTCGCCGATTTTGGTATCACCGCGCCCTTGGCTGACGGCAATTTCGCCGTTCATTCGCCGATCGACGGCAGTTCCCTCGCCAGCCTGGTTGCCGCCACGCCGGCCGAGGTCGAGGCGACGGTCGCCGCTGCCCATGCCGCCTTCCTTGTCTGGCGGACGGTGCCGGCGCCTCGGCGTGGCGAACTGGTGCGCCGTTTCGGCGAAGCGCTGCGCCGGCACCAGGCGGAACTGGCTGAACTGCTCATCCTCGAAAGCGGCAAGATCCGTTCCGAAGCGCTGGGCGAAGTGCAGGAGATGATCGACATTTGCGATTTCGCAGTCGGCCTTTCCCGCCAGTTGCATGGCCTGACCATCGCCTCCGAGCGTCCCGGCCACCGGCTGATGGAAACCTGGCACCCATTGGGTGTCTGCGCGGTCATCACCGCCTTCAATTTCCCGGTTGCGGTGTGG
>CAZOIB010000164.1:0-13619 GCA_964579785.1 uncultured Lysobacter sp.
GGGCGAGCGAAGCGTGGAAACTCCCCATGGCGGTGGCGCGCGAGGGTGCGGCAGCGAGCCGCGCGGCGGCGCGCAGGAACAGCACGCCGCCGGTGATCGCGCCTGCCGCGTAGAGCGGTCCGAGGCCGAACGCGAGCGGCAGGAATGACGAGGCCACGAGCACCACCGTGCCGCCCAGCACCGCCTTAGCGGCGCGGGCATCGCCCACCACCACCGGCAGCATCGGCACGTTGGCGGCGCGATAGTCGTCGTGGAAGGCGATTGCGAGGCTCCAGAAGTGCGGCGGCGTCCACAGGAAGAGCACCCAGGCGAGTGCCAGCGCCACCGGGCCGATCGACTCGGGTGCGACACCGGTCGCGCCGGCGAGGATCGCGAAGCTGCCGGCAAGGCCCCCCACGACGATGTTCATCCAGGTGCGCCGCTTGAGTACGACGGTGTAGACCACCCCGTAGAAGAAGGCGCCGAGGAACACGAACAGGGCGGCGACGGGGTTCACCGCGACGCTGGCCACGCAGACGGCGGCGACGAGGATCGCGCCGATCGCCGCCAGCCACAGGGGGCCGTGCCTGAGCCGTCCGGTGACGAAGGCGCGTCCGCGCGTGCGTCCCATGCGCGCGTCGAGGTCGCGCTCCATGTACTGGTTGAACGCGCCAGCCGCCGCCGAGGCGGCGACGACGCAGGCGACCAGCAGCGCGACTTCCCACGCGTTGGCACGGCCGCCGGGCACCGCGAGGGCCCCCGCGAGCGCGGTGAGCCCGATCGCGAAGCCGATGCGGAGCTTGAAGAGATCGAAGAACAGTTTCATGTTGGCGCGCATGCCTGTCTCCCGTTCGCCGGGCCTAGCTGAGCGGCCAGACGGTCGACAGGTACTTCCAGTTCACGAAGTAGTACAGGACGAAGGAGGTGAGGAACACCATCGCCAGCACGAGGGTGCCGGGGGCGACGAAGCCGCCGAGCCCGATCGTGCCGTGCCCTGCCGGGGCGGCCACGACCGGCGCCGGCGGCGGAGCCATGCCCTGGCGCACCGGGACGTGCTTGAAGTCCGGCGTGCTGATCTTCTTGCCGAAGAACACCGACCCCACCGTGTTGATGAGGTACATGGCGCCGCCGACCGTCGCGAGGACGCCGGAGACGGCCATCAAGCCCATCATCAGGTAGGCGGTTCCCGGGAACTCGTGCGGCAGGGCGGCGCCGGAGAACGCCATGTCCCAGTGCCGGCGCGGCACGCCCAGCGTCCCGGCGCCCATCATGAAGACCGAGAAGCCCATCATGCCCAGGCCGTAGATGTAGGTCTGCCACTTCGCCATCCCGGGAAACATCAGTTCGCGGCGGAAGAGTGTCGGGATGAGGAAGTAGGTGAGAGCCATGAAGGCGAGCGTCGTGCCGACGACGACGGTGGCGTGGAAGTGCCCCGGCACGTAGATGGTGTTGTGGATGATGAGGTTCAGCTGCTCGGTGCCCATCATCACGCCGGAGATGCCGCCCAGGAAGCCGAAGCCGATGAGCGACATGAACATGCCCGAGAAGCAGGGGTTGCCCCAGGGGGCCTTCCGCAGCCACTCGAAGAAGCCCTTGTTGTAGCCCTTCTCGCGCTGCGCCACCTCGATCGCGCCCGGCACGGTGAGTCCGTGCACCATGGAGGCGAGCACCGCCAGGAACAACGCGTAGCTGGTGTTGAAGATCTTCCAGTTGGAGGTGAGGCCCGGGTCGGCGAGCAGGTGGTGCGCGCTGGCGAGCTGCAGGAAGAGGATGTAGAGAACGAAGGCGGTGCGGCTCACCTTCTCGCTCATCGGCTTGGCGCCGAAGACGATGGCGGCGATCGCGTACCACACGGACACGTGCGCCGCGACGTTGATCTGCTGCGAGGAGTGCCCGAACGCCCACCAGACCGTGCGGTACATGAGGGAATCGATGTGCGCCACGAGTCCCACGGACCACAGGAAGGTCGGGATGAGGATGATGGCCCCGGCGGCGATCGTGAACACCGCGATGATCGCGGCCGTGACGGCGCCGAAGGTCACCAGCGGGATTGACCCGTTGTACGTCTTCTCCGCCTTGCCCACCACGAGGGTCCCGAAGAAGACGAAGCAGGCGATGAGCGCGCCCACGGCGAAGACGATGAGCCCCAGGTAGAAGAGCGGGTGCGCCCCCATCGGCACGTAGGAGGTGAACATCACGCTGGAGTCGCCCTTGAACACGGCGATGTTGTTGGTGATGGCGCCGATGATCATCAGCCAGAAGGCGACCCAGGCCACCTTGGGCGTGGCCAGCCGGCACTTCAGCAGCGTCGAGGCGGCGAAGTAGAGCACCGCGATCTCGAAGAAGATGATCCAGAAGACCAGCATGTCGAGCCCGTGCGCGGTGAGCACCAGGTAGAACCAGTCCGGCGGCAGCAGCTTTACCGCCGGCCAGCGCGTGAGCGTGACCAGGAGGGCGAGGATGCCGCCCACGAGGAGGGAGACCACGCCGGCGACGGCGTTCCAGCGGATCAGCTTCTCGGCGGCCTCGTGGTAGACGAGACCGGTGGAGGGGCAGGTACGGAAATTGCGGTTGACGGCCATGGCGTTCTCCCTACCCTTTCTTCGGCTTCACGACGTAGAGCTTGCTCGCCATCGTGTGGTGGTTGATGCCGCAGTACTCGTTGCAGATGAGCGAGTACGTCCCTTCCTTCGTCGGCGTGAGCGTGACGACGTGCTCGTAGCCGGGGTGGATCTGGATGTTGATGTTCTCGGGCTGCAGGGAGAAGCCATGCAGCCAGTCCGTGGACATGATGTGCAGGCGGTAGGTCTGCCCTTCCTCGAGCTCGAGCACCGGCCAGAACTGCCACAGGCGCGCGACGAGGTAGACGTCGCTGCCCGGCACGGGGTGCACGACCGGGATGTTCTGCTCGGTCACCGTGCGCACCGTGTGCTTGTCGACCATCGCCTGCGCCTTGGCGAGGAAAGCCTCGGGCGTGGAGCGGTACGCCTCGTTGGAGAGGTTCTGCTTACCGTAGACGTGCCAGTACGGCATCATGAAGAACATGACCATGCACCACACGAAGGCGATGACGATCCAGGTGCCTTCGACGCGGTCGAGGGGCTGTTTCCACCAGATGCGTTGGGCGGGGGGTTCGATGGCGCTCATGGGTTCTCCCGGGTTGGCTGGTGGCGGGTCATTTGGCGAGCGGGATGCCGACGATTTCCATCACGCCCCAGACGATGTAGAGGACGGTGGGCATCGCGACGCCGAGGAACAGGAGCAGGAACGGGTTGTCGATCAGGCTCTGCATCATCGGAACCGGTTCGTCGTGCACGTCGTCATCGGCAGGGCCGGCAGCGGGGGGTACCTGGCTCATGGGTTCTCCTCTTGGTTTTCGGGCGCGCCAGGGGGTTTGGCACGACACGGGGGTATGCTAGGCCGGCCGCCCGGGGATTAACTTGCACGGGTTCAAGAAAAGCGTCCCCGGGGACTTTGGGCACATTTCCGGGCGGGCCGGCTGCCGCTAACATTTCCGCCATGAACGCCACCACTTTCGCCTCCACCCCGGCAGCTACGGCGGCCCCCAAGGACAGCCGCCGCGCCGTCGCGGCCTGGCTGCTCGCCTGTTGCGCCCTCGTCTTCGCCATGGTCGTCGTCGGCGGCGCCACCCGCCTCACCCATTCCGGCCTGTCCATCGTCGAATGGCAGCCCTTCATCGGCACCCTCCCGCCGCTGAGCGACGCCGACTGGGCCGCCCAGTTCGAGAAGTACCAGCTCACGCCGGAATTCAAGCTGCGCAACCACGACATGGACGTCGCCGGCTTCAAGACGATCTTCTGGTGGGAGTACTTCCACCGCCTGCTTGGCCGCCTCATCGGGTTGGCGTTCTTCGTCCCGTTCGCCTGGTTCTGGGTGCGCGGGCGGCTGGACCAGCCGCTCGCCTGGAAGCTCGCCGGCATCTTCGTGCTCGGGGGGCTGCAGGGCGCGATGGGCTGGTACATGGTGAAGAGCGGCCTGGTGGACGACCCGCAGGTGAGCCAGTTCCGCCTCACCGCGCACCTCGGCCTGGCGCTCCTCATCTTCGCGGCCATGTTCTGGGTCGCGCACGCGCTCCTGCGGCCGGCGCCGTCCGGTGCGCCGCCCGCATTGCGCCGTGCCGGCCTCGCCTTCGCCGTCCTCGTCTTCGCGATGGCGCTCACTGGCGGCTTCGTCGCGGGCATCCGCGCGGGATTCGCCTACAACACCTGGCCGCTCATGAACGGGCAGTGGATTCCCGCCGAGATCCTGCTGATCGAGCCGTGGTGGCGGAACTTCGGCTACAACATGGCCGCGGTGCAGTTCGTGCACCGCACGCTGGCGCTGGTGGTCCTCGCCGGCGCGTGGCTCCTCGCCTGGCGTGTCTTCGCCTCGCCGGTGGCGAGCTCGGAGTCGCGTGTCGCTGCCGGAACGCTCGCGGCAGTCACCCTTGGGCAAGTGGCGCTGGGCATCGCAACTCTCGTCGCGGTGGTCCCGGTCGGCCTGGGCACCGCGCACCAGGGCGGCGCCGTGGTCGTCCTCACTGCTGCACTCTGGCTGGCCCGCGCGCTGCGCTGATTCCTGGCGACGTGTTTTGCGGATAGGGAGGCAGCTCGGGAAGTCGATGGCAATCCCGGGCACGCAAGCGTGACCGTCGGATGGGTGCCCGGAAATTTGAGGCCAGGCAACACAAGCCAGGCCTCAAAGTTCCACCCATATACAGACGAGCGCGCTTCGCTTCCTCGTCCGCGACGGTCGCGTGCCTAGGGATTGCCATCGACTTCCCGAGCCGCCTCCCCGGCGCTACGTGGGGCCACCTTCGAATGTAGAGTCATCGGACCCCATTGGGCCGATTTCGAAGGCGTCGAACTGCTCCCCATCCTCGGCCTCTCTTCCTTCGCACCGCCACTGCCAATTGCGGCGGAAGTCAGGGCTTGAGCGGGCATTTGCCGATGACCTTGCAGGCCTCGGCATGGCGATCGGCGATGCTGCCCGCGATTTCGCGGGCGCGCGCCGGATCGAGGATGCGCAACAGCTCGTTCAGCTCGAGGTCCTCGCGCTCGAGGTGCGCGCGCAGGCGCACGATGAAGTCCCGCGCCACATCGGTGGGGAAGGGGATGGCGACGCCGCTGCCCAGGGCGAGGAGGGAAATGCGCAAGGCGTGCCACTGCTCCGCCATCTCGCGATGCTCGACGAGGAGCGCGGACACGAGGGCGAAGGCCTGCGCGCGGCGCGCCGGCGAATCGGCTGCCGCGAGCACGGCCGGGAACATGTCGTCTTCTTCGTCCACCATGTGCACGCCCATCGCGGCATCGAGTTCGGCGACGAGGGCGTGCGCGCGCTCGGGCAGGTCGGGCGCAGGGGTCGCGGCCGCCTCGGCTGCGACCGCCTCGAGCCGTTGCAGCATTTCGGCGATGCAGGAATGACAGGGCCCCAGTGCAGCGAGCGGGGAGATTGCACCGCCCTCGTCGATCGGGGGAACTGGCATCGGGCCTCCTCAAGGAAGGCCCAGACTACCGATCCGGAATGCGGCCGGATTTGAAGAAGATCAAGTATTCGGAAGCGCGCGGACGCCGAGGGTGACGTGGCGGACCGTCTTCAGCGCGCGGCAGGCTGCCACGGCGCGAGCAGTTCCGCCACGCCGTCCCAGCAGATCTGCACGCCGATGCACAGGAGGATGAATGCCGAGAGGCGCAGGAAGACGGCCGTGCCGGTGCTGCCCAGGAGGCGCACCAGGTGCGAGGCGTAGCGGTAGGCGAGCCAGATTGCCGCGGAGGCGAGCCAGATGCCGATGAGCATTCCCAGGGAGGAGGAAAGGCGCGGCACGCCGCTCGCGGGGAGGCTCGCGCCCAGCGTGATGGCGATCGAGATCGAGCCGGGCCCGACGGTGATCGGAAAGGAAAGGGGATAAAAGGCGCGACCGGCGACTTCCTCCGCAGAGGCAACCTGCGAAGCGTTGGACGTGTCGCCGCTCGCGCTCTCGGCGGCGAGCAGGCGCCAGGCTGTGGCCGCGACGAGGAGCCCCCCGCCGACCCGCACCACCGCGAGCGAGATGTCGAAGAACGCGAGCACGTAGTTGCCGACGAAGGCGGCCGCCACCAGCAGCACCAGGCAGTTGAGGCCCACGCGGCGTGCCATGGCGCGGCGTTCGCGCTCGTCCATGGCCCTGGTGAGCGCGAGGAAGATGGGCGCGTTCCCGGGCGGGTTGGTGATCGGCAGCAAGGCCGCCAGCGCCACCAGGGCGGCGCGGACGAGGGCGGAGAGCTCGGTTTCCAAGGCCCGCCGTCAGTTCGAGCAGTCGAGGTAGAGCGTGCGGTGCTCGTAGGCCGAGGCCGTCTTGGCGATGGAGCCGCAGATGTAGGTGACCTCGAGCTGCTTGCGATCGCCCTTGGCCGGGTCGCCGCAGAGTTCGTTGGTCACTTCCATGTTGGCCGACATCCGCCCGTTGAAGCGGCGGGCCAGCTGGCGCGTGGCGTCGCAGCTCTTCGACGACGTGCCGTAGTGCGCCGAGGAGATCGTGATCGGACCGGTGGCCCGCGGCGGTGGCGGAGGAGGCGGTGGCACAACGGGCGCTGCGCGGGGAGTGTCCTCGAGGCCCTTGCGATAGCCGCTCGCGAAGCCGTCGTCGTAGCCGCGCCGGTAGCCTTCGCGGTAGTCCAGCGAGTCGCGGTCCTGGGCGCCGGCGAGCGGAGCCCCGAGGGCTGCGGCGACGAGCAGAAGCAATGCGATGGTGCGCATGGAAGTCTCCTGGTTCAGGGGCTGCGCAGGTGCCACGCCTTGGTGCGCGTGAACGCCTCGATGCCATAGGTGGAAAGGGTCAGGCCGATGCCGGAGTGGCCCACGCCGGACCAGGGCAGGCGCGGGCTCACGCGGTCGCAGCAGTTCCAGTACACGCTTCCGGCGTGCAGTTGCGCGAGCAGGCGCTGCGCGCGCTTGCGCTCCCGGGTGTACACGCCGGCGGTGAGGCCGTAGTCCGTGTCGTTCATGAGCCGCACGGCGGCGGCGTCGTTCGCCACCGGCATCAGGCCGATCACGGGGCCGAAGCTCTCCTCGCGCATGACGCTCATGGTGTGATCGACGTCCGCCAGCACGGTGGGCTCGAACCAGTTGCCGCGGGCCTTGACCCGCTTGCCCCCGGCGAGGAGCCGCGCGCCCCGGCGCCGCGCATCGGCGACCTGCGCTTCGAGCACCTTGAGCTGCGGGGAGCGGGTGAGGGGCCCGATGTAGGTGGAATCGGACTGCGGGTCCCCCAGGCGGAAGCCCTGCACTTCCTTCACGAACGCGGCGACGAAGTCGTCGTAGATGCCGGCGTGGACGTAGATCCGCTCGACCGAGCAGCAACTCTGGCCGGTGTTGTAGAAGGCGCCATCGGCGATCCCCGCCGCGGCGGAGGCGACGTCGACGTCCTCGCACACGTAGACGGGATCCTTGCCGCCGAGCTCGAGTTGCAGGCGGATCATGCGCCCGCGCACGGCCTCGGCGATGCGCTTGCCGGTCGCGTAGGAGCCGGTGAAGAAGACGCCATCGACCGGCTGCCGCACCAGCGTCGCGCCGACGTCGCCCGTGCCGATCAAGGGGATGAACGCCTCGTCCGGCACGCCGCTCGCGTGCAGCAGGCGTGCGATGGCGAGGCCGGTGAGGGAAGCGTACTCGGAGGGCTTGTAGAGAACCGTGTTGCCCGTCGCGAGCGCGGGGACGAAGACGTTGGCGCCGACGAAGTAGGGGTAGTTCCAGGCCGACACGTTGGCGACCACGCCCAGCGGCTCGTGGCTGATGCTCTCCTGCATCGGCCCCGCCGTGCCGCCGAAGACCTTGCGCGGCCGCAGCGTGCGCGCCGTCTCCGCCAGGAAGAAGTCGAGGCGGCCGACGAGACCCTTCAGCTCGTTGCGCGACTGCGTGATGGGCTTGCCCATCTCGGTGGTCAGGATGGCGGCAAGCTCCTCGGTCTGGGTGATGATCGCGGCGCGGAACCGCGCGATCGTCTCGAGGCGCCTCTTGAGCGGCACCTTCGCCCAGGCGGGCTGTGCCGCCCGCGCAGCGGCGACTTTCGCCCTGATGCTGCCGGCGTCGTCGCCGGGAAGGGTGGCGACGGGCTTGCCGGTGGCGGGGTTCGTGACGGTCAGCATGTCAGGCGGCCGCGAAGGCCGCCACGGGCGATGGCATGCCCGTCTTCTTGCGGCTGCGGCAGGCCGAGAGGAAGGCGGCCTGCAGCGGCTTGCCGTCGAGGAGTTCCGCGTCGGTCGGATCCATGAACTCCGGATGCCACTGCACGCCGAGCACGAAGCTGGGGCCCTCCCAGCGCACGGCCTCCACGATCCCGTCGGGGTCGCTTACTGCTTCGGCCACGAGTCCCTTGCCGAGTCCTTTCACGGCCTGGTGGTGGATGGTGTTGATGCGCGTGAGGTGCGTGCCCGGGTAGAGGCGCGAAAGCCAGCTGCCTTCGAGCACGCGCAGGGCGTGGAAATTGTCCTCGTAGCGCCGGTCGCAGCGGTGCAGGAGCGTCTCCGGCACCTGCGTGTTGATGTCCTGGTAGAGCGTGCCGCCGAAGGCCACGTTGATGAGCTGGCAGCCGCGGCAGATGCCGAAGACGGGCTTGCCCTGGCGCACGAACTCCTCGAAGAGCCTGATCTCGTAGGAATCGCGGATGCGATCGCCCGCCCATTCCGGGTTCAGCGGCGCCTCGCCGTAGGTCTCGGGCGCGATGTCGGCGCCGCCCTGCAGCACCAGGCCGTCGAGCGCATCCACGTAGTCCTTCTTGGTGACCCCGGACGGCAGGTGCGGGGAAGCGAGGCTCATGGCCGGGACCATGAAGGCGAGCACCTCGCCGGACATCACCCAGTTGGCCACCGACTGTTCGAGGTACTGCACCGACTTGGTGGGCAGGAAGATGCGGCGCGGGTCCGGATAGAGGAGCCGGGCCGAGATGCCTATCTTGAGGGGTTCCATCGCGAAACTATATCGCGTCGGCGAAGAGGCGGCGGAAGTCCTCCGCGGTGCAGGGGCGGGGATTGGTCTGGTGACAGGTGTCCACGACCGCCACCGCGACGAGTGCGGGGATGTGCGCCGCGGTCACGCCCCGCGCGGCGAGCCTCGCCGGGATGCCGGTCTCGTCCTTGAGGCGGCCGAGCCAGGCGATGAAGTCGGCCGCGGTGGTTCCGGCGCCGCAGACGCGCGCGAGCTCGCCCATCTTCGGCGCGGCCGCTTCGGCGTTGAAGCGCATCACGTGGTCGATCATGATGCCGTTGGCGAGCCCGTGGTGCATGTCGACCACCGTCCCCAGGGCGTGCGCGCAGGAATGCACCGCGCCCAGATCCTTCTGGAAGGCGACCGCGCCCATCAGCGAGGACATCATCATGTCGGAGCGGGCCGCGATATTGGCGGGCTCGCGCACGGCCAGGGCGAGCGCGCGCGCGGCGATCCGCGCCCCCTCGAGGGCGATGCCGTCGCACAGCGGGTGATATGCGGGCGACAGGTAGCTTTCCACGTTGTGCGTGAGCGCATCCAGCCCCGTGGCCGCGGTGATCGCCGGGGGCAGGCCGAGGGTCAGCTCGGGGTCGGCGAACACGGCCTTCGCCAGCAGCGCGGGCGAGAAGACGATCTTCTTCACGTGCGTCGCGTCGTCCGAGATGACGCTCGAGCGTCCCACCTCGCTGCCGGTGCCGCTGGTCGTGGGCAGCGCCACGAAGTGGGGCAGGGCATTGACGATCGGCCGCACGGACGGGTGGTCCCAGGCGTACTCCAGGACGTCGCCCTCGTGCACCGCCATCAGGGCCACCGCCTTGGCGACGTCGAGCGCCGCGCCGCCACCGAAGCCGATCACGCCATCCGCGCGATGCGACCGGTATGCCTGCACTCCCGCATCCACCTGCGACTTCGTGGGATTGCCGTGCACGCCGGCAAAGGTGCCGACGGCGAGTCCCGGCAGCAGCGCGCGAAAATCGGCCAGGAGAGGCAACTCCGCAAGGCCGCGGTCGGTGACGATCAGCGGGCGCGCGATGCCCTGTTGCTGCAGGTGCTCGGCGACGAGACGGCGGGCGCCGGCGCCGAAATGGATGGTGGTGGGAAAGGCGAAGCGGGAGATGGCCATCGTGCTGCTCGCGGGTGATAGGGATCGGAATGGCGGTTGATCGGGCGCAAGGCGAAGCTTGCCCGTCCATGATGCACTGGAAACGGGCCGGGCCGCCATGCGCTGGCGGCTGCCACGAAGTTGCCACATCCACGGCGCATGCTCCGGCAGGGGCCCTCCGTGGAGCGGAACGAAATGATGGAAAAATCGCGCATCGTCGAAGTGCTGGGCGAAGAAGGCCTGCGGCTGCCGGCCCTCCTGAACGAGGCGCTGGCCGCCAACGACCGCGCCAAGTATCTCTTCACCGTCCTGCAGGTCGCCCAGGGCCATGCGGACCGGCCGGGGAGCGCGGCGCCCGAGTTGCGGGCCGAGCGCGAAGCCGCCGGTCTCGTGGCAGCCGGTTTCGACGAGGTCGCCGCCAACGCGACGAAGATCGGCGCCGGCCGCTACTTCATGCCGGGCGTGGACCGGCTCTGCGCGCGGCTGCACGCGGAAGTCGCCGCCATGCTCGCCCCCCTGCAGGCTTCCGGAGCCGAGGCGGCACCCTTCCAGGAACGCCTCGAGTCCCTGGCCG
Organism: uncultured Lysobacter sp.; assembly: GCA_964579785.1. GTDB lineage: Bacteria > Pseudomonadota > Gammaproteobacteria > Burkholderiales > Usitatibacteraceae > FEB-7. Next base: position 10,617 of record CAZOIB010000164.1, read on the forward strand.
CCGCCCCCTGGTGCGACGTCGACGACCAGATCGACCGCGACCAGATCGCCGCGCTCACTTCGGGCGGGCAGGAGGGCCGGGACAGCATCCACCGTCTCGTGATGGACATGCACAAGGCGCTGAACGGCCTGCAGGCGCGGATCGCCTCCGAGACCATCGACGGCGCGCACGCCTACGGCGTCTCGGCCGGGGACCGGCCGCTGGTGGCCGCGTTCATGCGCGGCGTGAACCGCACGCGCGGGGTCAAGTTCGACCATCCCGGGCTGGGCACGACGGCCACCCGTTCCGCCGGGCGGCTGGTGCTGCAGAACGACATCGGCACGACGGACGCGCACGTGCTCGTGGTGCACGTCGAGGGGATGCGCGTCACGCTCACCTACACCGACGTGCACATGCAGCGCCTCATCTTCTTCCAGGCGCTCTTCGACGCCTGGCGCGTCGACTGGGAAGACACGCTCTCGCGCACCGACCGCAACATGGACGACGGCGTGTATCACCTGTGCATCGGCGCGTTCACGGCGGCCAACGCGGCGCAGCTGGAGGAGTACCTCGCCTTCATGGGCTCGCGGCTGGTGTTCCTCATCGACTGGAACCGCGCGCGCAAGCGCCTGCGCCTGCTGCTTCCCAAGAAGGAGGTGTCGGAGCTGCTCAAGTGGGCCGCCGACAACGACCATGGCCACATGGCTTTCCTGCGCGCCGGCGGCGAGCAGATGATCTTCGATTCGCTGGCCTTCGTCTCGCGCGCGCCGGCCTCGTTCGGGGCGCGGCTGGACGACGTGCTCGGCCGCGAGGCGGCCGTGAAGTTCATGCGCTACGTGGTGCGGACCTGCGCGCAGGGATTGCAGGGCGGGCGCCCGGAGGGACTGGTGCGCGACGAGGTGCGCGCCGAGCTGGTGAGCTACTTCCGTTCCGCCCAGGAGAGCGTGCTCGACGTCGCCGCGGAACACGCCGCCTTCGCGCTCGAGATCGCCAGCGGCATCCGCGATGCGCTCCTCAACGCGGGCGCCCCGGCGGCGGGCGAGGTGTTCGAGCGCAATGCGCGGCTGGCGAAGGCCTGGGAACACCGTGCCGACGAGCTGGTCAACGCCGCCCGCGCGCAGGCGCGTCACTCCGAGCGCGCGCAGGCCTACCGCGACCTGATCGAGGTCGCCGACGACATCGTCGACGAGCTCGAGGAGGCGGCCTTCCACCTGGCCCTCATGCCGCACGGCGGGCGCGGCGAGGCGCTCTATGCCGCGCTGCGCCCGCTGGCGGCGTTGTCGGTCGAGAGCGTGCAGGAGTACCTCAAGGCCGTGGAGACCGCGCGCACGCTGCATCGCGGCAGCCCGCGCGAGGACACCCAGGACTTCCTCGAGGCGATCCACCGCATCATGACCCTGGAGCGGCGCAGCGACGAGATCCACCGCGCGGCCAAGGCGCTCGTTCCCGCCCAGCCGGGCGACTTCGGCGGCCTCTTCGGCTTCATCGAGTGCGCGCGCAATCTCGAGGCGGCCACCGACGCGCTCATGCACACGGCCTTGCAGCTGCGCGACGCCGTGCTCGGCGAGCTGGCGGTGCAGTGAGCGGCGCGGAACACACCGGCTCGGTGTTCGGGATCGGCATCGCGCACGCCGGCGCCGTCCCGGGCGATGCCGCGAAGATGGGTTTCAAGGCGCTCAACCTGCAGCGGATGGCCGCTGCCGGCATGCCGGTGCCGCAGGCGTTCGTGCTCGGCACCGACTGGTGCGGGCTGCAGCCGCGCACCCGCGAGGCGAGCCGCCAGTCGCTGCACGACGCGCTCGTCGAGTGGACGCGCCGGCTCGAGCAGGCCTGCGGGCTCACCTTCGGCGGCGAGAGGAAGCCGCTGCTGGTTTCCGTGCGCTCCGGCGCGCCGGTCTCGATGCCCGGCATGATGGATACCGTGCTCAACGTCGGCCTCTGCGACCGCACCGTGCGGGGCCTGCTTCGCCTCACCGGCAATCCGCGTCTGGTCTGGGACTCCTACCGGCGTCTCGTGCACCAATACGCCCACATCGTCCACGCCGCCGCGGAAGACGAGTTCGAGAAGCTCACGGCATCCGCAGTGGCCCGCGAAGGCGTACCGGGGCCGCGCGAGCTGGACTTCGAGAGCCTCGCGAAACTGGTGGCGGAAAGCCTCGATCTCTACTCGGAGGTGGTCGGCGCCCCCTTCCCGCAGGACCCGCGCGAGCAGCTCGTGGCGGCCGCCAGGGCGGTGTTCGATTCCTGGCAGTCCGCGCGCGCGGCCGAGTACCGCCGCCTGCACGGCATCGACGAGGCGCTGGGAACGGCGGTCACGGTGCAGCGCATGGTGTTCGGCAACGCCGGCGGCACCTCCGGCTCGGGGGTCGGCTTCACGCGCGACCCGGCGAGCGGCGAAAACCGCCTCTATCTCGACTTCCTGTTCAATGCGCAGGGCGAGGACGTGGTCTCGGGTCGCCACGCCGTGACCGACACGGCGCGGCTGCCGCTGGCGCTCCCCGAGGTCGCGCAGCGCCTCGAGGAGCTGCGTCACGCCCTCGAAGCCACCTTCGGCGACGCGCAGGAATTCGAGTTCACGGTGCAGGACGGCCGTCTCTACCTGCTGCAGTCGCGGGTGGCCAAGCGCACGCCGTGGGCGGCGCTGCGCATGGCGGTCGAACAGGTGCGCGAGGGCATCGCCTCCCCGGCGCAGGCGCTCGCGCGCCTCGACGGCATCGACCTCAATGCCATCGAGCGGCGCCGCGTCGCCGACGAGGGCGAGACGCCCCTCGCGGTGGCCGAGCCGGCCAGCATCGGCCTCGCGGTGGGCGCCATCGCGCTCGACTCGAAAGCCTGCGAGCGCCTGGCCGCCCGGGGCCAGGCGGCGATCCTGGTGCGCAACGACACCAGCACCGAGGACATCGCCGGCATTGCCGCCGCCGCCGGCGTGCTCACGGCCCGCGGCGGGCGCACCTCGCACGCCGCGGTGGTCGCGCGGCAGATGGGCAAGGTGTGCCTGGTGAGCTGCACGACGCTGGGAATCGA
>CAZOIB010000165.1:0-2896 GCA_964579785.1 uncultured Lysobacter sp.
CGCGGCTCACCACGGCGCGCGTGGACGAGATGTGCGATCTCATCCGCGGCAAGGTGCCGCTCGCCGAATGGCCGGCGGCGTACTTCGAGGTCGAGGACAACATCCACCGCCGCGATGTGCTGCTCGGCACCCGGTGGGAGCCGGGAGAGGCGCTCAAGGCCGCCCTCAAGCGCGGACCGGCCGCACTGGTCGAAGAGATGCAGCTCTCGCGCCTGCGCGGCCGTGGCGGCGCCGGCTTTCCAGCCGGCATCAAGTGGCAGGCCTGCCGCGACGCGCCGGGCAAGGCGCGCTACGTGGTGTGCAACGCGGACGAGGGCGAGCCCGGCAACTTCAAGGACCGCGTGCTGCTCGCCACGATGGCCGATGCCGTCGTCGAGGGCATGACGCTCTGCGCGCTCTCCACCGGCGCCTGGCGCGGCTTCCTCTACCTGCGCGGCGAATACCGCTTCCTGCTCGAGCACCTGCAAGAGGTGCTCGCGCGACGCCGCAGCGAAGGGCTGCTCGGCGAGTCCATCCTCGGCCGCGATGGCTTCGACTTCGACGTGCAGATCCACGTCGGGGCGGGCGCCTATGTGTGCGGCGAGGAATCCGCGCTCATCGAGTCGCTCGAAGGCAAGCGCGGCACGCCGCGCAACCGCCCGCCGTACCCGGTGACCAATGGCTATCTCGGGCAGCCGACCGTGGTGAACAACGTCGAGACGCTGGCCGCCTCCTGCCTGGTCGCGCTCAACGGCGGCGCCTGGTTCGCGAACATCGGCACTGCGGAATCCGCCGGCACCAAGCTCCTCTGCGTCTCCGGGGACTGCGCGAAGCCCGGCATCTACGAATATCCCTTCGGAGTCGGGATCCGGCAGGTGCTCGCGGACTGCGGGGCGACGGGCACGCAGGCGGTGCAGGTGAGCGGCCCGTCGGGCGCATGCATCCCGGCGGCGGAATTCGACCGCCGCATCGGCTTCGAGGACCTGCCCACGGCCGGGGCCCTCATGGTGTTCGACGGGAGCCGCGACATGTTCGAGGTGGCGCGCAACTTCGTGCACTTCTTCGCCCACGAGAGCTGCGGCTTCTGCACGCCCTGTCGCGTCGGCACCTCGCTCCTCACGAACATGATGGACAAGCTCGCCAACGGCCATGGCTCGCCCTACGACTTCGCGGAGATCGGGAAGATGAACCTGATCCTGCAGTCGATGAGCCATTGCGGGCTGGGGCACTCCGCCTGCAACCCGGTGCTCTCCACGATCGCCAAGTTCCGCCCCGCCTACCAGAAGCGCCTGGCGCACGAGGAGTTCGAGCCGGCCTTCGATCTCGATCGCGCGCTGTCGGCCGCGCGGCAGATGACGGGCCGCGACGACCCCGCAGCGCACGTCATGCCGGAAAACGAGGAGGCGTGATGACCGCGAAAGTGAAGCTCGACGGGCGTCCCACCTTCACGCTGGACGGTCGCGTGATCTCCTTCGCGGAAGGGCAGACGATCCTGCAGGCGGTCATCGACGCCGGCGCCTACATTCCGCATCTCTGCTTCCATCCCGACTTCAAGCCGCACGGCTCCTGCAAGGTGTGCACGGTCAAGGTCGGCGGACGCGAGGCCGCCTCGTGCACGACACGCGCGACGGCGGGCGCGGTGGTGGAAAGCGACACCCCGGCGATCAACGCCGAACGGCGCACGCTTCTGCAGATGCTCTTCGTCGAGGGCAACCACTTCTGCCCGTCCTGCGAGAAGAGCGGCGACTGCAAGCTGCAGGCGACCGCCTACGACCTGGGCATGGTGTCGCCGCACTTCGACCACTTCTACCCCGACCGCCCGGTGGACGCCTCGCACCCGGACCTGCTGCTCGACTTCAACCGCTGCATCCTCTGCTCCCTGTGCGTGCGGGCGAGCCGCGACGTCGACGGCAAGAACGCCTTCGCGCTCTCGGGAAGGGGCATCCGCACGCGCCTCATCCTCAATTCGCGCAGCGGCCGGCTGGCGGACACGAACGTGACGGCAGCGGACAAGGCGGCGCATGTCTGCCCGGTGGGAGTCATCCTGCCCAAGCGCCGCGGCTTCGCTGTTCCGCTGGGCGAGCGTGTCTTCGACCGGAAGCCGATCTCCGCGCGGGCGGATGCGTCCGCCGAAATCGCCAGCGCCGAGGCCGAGGAGTGACGGCATGAACGGTCCCGCGCCCCGCAAGCTCAAGGTCGCCACGACGTCTCTGGCCGGCTGCTTCGGCTGCCACATGTCGATCCTGGATCTCGACGAGCGCCTCTTCGCGCTCCTGGAGAAGGTCGAGTTCGACCGCTCGCCGATCATGGACATCAAGGAGGTGGGCGACTGCGACGTCGGCATCATCGAGGGCGGTGTCTGCAACGCGGAGAACGTCGAGGTGCTGCGCGAGTTCCGCCGCCGCTGCAAGGTGCTCGTCGCGCTGGGCGCCTGCGCCATCAACGGGGGGTTGCCCGCGCAGCGCAACACCCTGAGCCTGCCGCTCCTGCTGCAGGAGGTCTACCGCAGCGAGCCGGGAGCGGAATTCGGGATGATCCCGAACGACCCCGAGCTGCCGCTGCCGCTCAACAAGGTGCATCCGCTGCACGAGGTGGTGCGCATCGACCATTTCATTCCCGGCTGCCCGCCGTCGGCCGACGCCATCTGGGCGGTGCTCACCGGGCTGCTGGCGGGCGAGGAACACCCGCTCGGCCACGGCCTCATCCAATTCGACTGACGTGGTCGAGGAACGAGCCACCAGAATGAAACAATCACGATGACCTACGGACTCGAGACCGCCGAACACCCCGAGCAGTTGCGCCGCGTCGCGATCGACCCGGTCTCGCGCGGCGAGGGGCACGGCAAGGTGACCATCCTCCTGGACGAGGACGACAAGGTGCGCCAGGTGCGCCTGCACGTGGTCGAGTTCCGCGGCTT
>CAZOIB010000166.1:0-4212 GCA_964579785.1 uncultured Lysobacter sp.
TGCCGTTGGCGACCCAGCGGTCGCCCTTCCGCTCGGCGCGGCAGGCCATCGAGCCGACGACGTCGGAGCCGGCGCCGGGCTCGCTCATCGCCAGCGCGCCGACGTGCTCGCCCGAGCAGAGCTTGGGCAGGTAGTGGCGGCGTTGCGCTTCGTTGCCGTTGAGGTAGAGGTTGTTGACGCAGAGGTTGGAGTGCGCGCCGTAGGACAGGCCCACGGAGGCGGAGCCGCGCGAGATCTCCTCCATGGCCACGACGTGGGCCAGGTAGCCCAGGCCGGTGCCGCCGTATTCCTCCGGGACCGTCACGCCGAGCAGCCCCATCTCGCCGAGTTTCGTCCACATGTCGGCCGGGAACTCGTTCACGCGGTCGATTTCCGCCGCCCGTGGCGCCAGCTCGGCATCCGACAGGCGCTTGACCGTGGCGCGCAGGGCGTCGAAGTCCTCGGTCAGGTGTGTGTCGAACTGCATGGGCTCCTCCACTCGGTTGCCGGGTACCCTCGAGGGGCGCCCGGTCGAACCATGAATTATCTCACGCTCGGGGGGGTCACTTCGCCGCCATGCGAATCGCCCCGTCCAGGCGGATCACCTCGCCGTTGAGGACCTCGTTCCCGATGATGTGCTCGACCAGCGCCGCGTATTCGTCGGGGCGGCCGAGGCGGGGGGGAAAGGGGACCTGGGCCCCCAGGGAGGCGCGGATATCCTCGCTCATGCCCTGCAGCATCGGCGTATCGAAGATGCCGGGGGCGATGGTGACGACGCGGATGCCGAAACGCGCGAGTTCCCGGGCGATGGGCAGCGTCATGCCGTTCACGCCGGCCTTGGAGGCCGCGTAGGCCGCCTGGCCGATCTGGCCTTCGAACGAGGCGACGGAGGAGGTGTTGACGATGACGCCGCGTTCTCCGGAGGCTTCGGCCGGCTGCGAGCTCATTTTCGCCGCGGCGAGGCGGATCACGTTGAAGGTGCCGACGAGGTTGATGCGCACCGCGCGCTCGAATGTCGCGAGCGAATGCGGGCCGGTCTTTCCGACCACCCGCTCGCCGGGCGCCACGCCGGCGCAATTGATCGCGCCATTGATCGCGCCGAACGCGGAAATGCAGAGGTCCACGGCGGCCTGCGTCTGCGTCTCGTCGGCGACGTCGGTGCGGATGAAGCGGCCCTGCTGGCCGAACTGCTTGGCGACCCACCCGCCGGCGTCGTTGACGTCGGCGATCACCACCCTCGCGCCCTGCGCGAAGAGCCGCTTGGCCGTGGCGGCACCGAGCCCGGAACCGCCGCCGGCGATGAGGAATACGTGGTTTTCGATTTGCATTTTCGGGGATAGGGGAGTGATCGGGAGGGGACTGCCGGGGCGCGCCAGATCTGCAATGCGCCGGCGCTCGTCGCAGTGCGAATTATAGCCCTCCGGGAGAGCAGGCCCGCGCGGGTAAGATGGTGACCCTCTCCTCCGATCGTGCCGCCGGCATCCCATGGCGCTCCTCCCCGACAGCGTGCGCGTGGTCGTGCGCGGATGGCTCAACTGCAACCAGGTGCTGCTGCGCTCGCCCGGGAGCCATGTCCTCGTCGATTCCGGCTATGCCGCCTGCGCGCAGGAAACGCTGGCCCGGCTTCGCGATCCCGCGGTGCTGGGTGAGGAGCCGCTGGCCGCACTCGTGAACACGCATTGCCACTCCGACCACATCGGCGGCAACGCGGCCATCGCCCGGGCCTATGGCTGTCCGGTGACCATTCCGTGCGACGAGGTGCCCACCATCGACGACTGGGCGATCCAGGAGCGCTGGAACGCCTATGTCGACCAGTACGCCGAACCGTTCGCCTACCAGGCCACCATCGCCGCCGGTGAGAGCTTCCGGGCCGCCGGACGCGAATGGCAGGCGCACGCCGCGCCGGGCCACGACATGGAGGGACTCCTATTCTTCGATCCGGTCGATCGCATCCTGATCTCCGGGGATGCGCTGTGGGAAAACGGCCTGGGGTTCGTCTGGCCGCACGAACCACCCAATCCGTTCGTGGACGCCGCGCTCGAGGCGCTGGCGACGATCGAGCGGCTTGCGCCCCGCGTCGTCATTCCGGGACACGGCGCACCCTTCACGGACGTCGCCGGGGCGCTCGTCCGGGCGCGCTCGCGCATGGCCGCCTTCGCCGACGACCCGCGGCGCACGGCGCGCCACATGATGAAGGTGATGTTCGTCTTTTCCCTGCTGCATCGTGGCGGCATCGCGGTCGCTGACGCGGATGCCTACGTGGCCGGGGTGCCGTGCTATCGCGACCTCGACGAACGCTTCCTCGACGAAGGACTCGGCGGCCTGGGGCCGCGCCTGGTCGCCGACCTGGTGAAGGCCGGGGCGATGGCCGTGGCCGACGGCTGGGTGCGGCCGACGATGCCGGCCTAGGCGCCGAAGGCCCGCAATCCCTCGAGATCGCGGATGCGCAGCCCGCCGTACTCGACGGTGAGCAGGCCGGCATCCTCCAGCACGCGCAGCGCCTGGTTGACCCGCTGCCGCGACACGCCCGAGAGGTAGCCGATCTCCTCCTGCGAAACCTGCACCTCGGGTCCCATGGCGGGGTAGAGGACCGGATTGAACAGGGCCGCGATCGAGCGGGCCACGCGCGCATCGGGCTCGAGCAGGCGCTGCGTCTCGACCATGGCGATGAACTGCGCAAGACGCTCGTTCAGCTGCACCAGCAGGAAGCGGTTGAAGGCGATGTCCGTGTCGAGAAGCCAGTCGAACGTGGGCTTCGGCATCATCGCCAGGCGGGTGGCGCGCAGCGCCACGATGTCGTACTTGCGGGTCTGGTCCTTGAGGAGCGAGCCCTCGCCGAACCAGCCGCCGCCCGCCACGCCGAGAAAGGTCGTGGTCTTGCCTTCCGGCGAAACGCTGGTCATCTTCACCAGGCCGTCGATGATCCCGATCCAGTTCTCCACCGGGTCACCCTTGCGGCAGACGAACGCCCCGGCCGGAACGTCCTTGACGGCGGTCTCTGCCTCGACCCGGGCGCGCTGCTCCGCGGACAGGCTGTTCGTCCAGAGGGAGGCGTCGAGGAGTTCGGTTAGGGTATTCACGGGGGTGCGCAGGCGAGATTGTCAACGAAAAGACAACCGGCTGCGAGACCTACCCGATACACTGGGTTCGCCCGGCACCCTGCCCGCGAGGCGGAGATGCCGGCGACATAATGAAGGCGTGCCCCGGAGGTGGACGGGCGTTCGCGACACAAAGCCACCAAGGAGGAGGTTCCTGCCGATGGCCATGGCCGTCGCGGTTGCCGACACGTTTCCCAAGCTGCTGCTGGCCCACTCCCGCGAGCGGGGCGATCGCCCTGCCATCCGCGAGAAGGACCTGGGCATCTGGCAGTCGTGGACCTGGAGCCAGGTCGCCGGGGAAGTGCGCCTGCTGGCGGCGGGGCTCCTGGCGCGCGGCTTCAAGCGCGGCATGCACCTGGCGGTGATCGGCGACAACCGGCCGCGGCTCTACTGGGCGCAGCTCGCCACGCAGGCCCTGGGCGGAATCCCGGTGCCCTTCTACCAGGACGCGCCGGCGCCGGAGATGGTCTACGTCTTCCAGGACGCCGAGATCGAGATCGCGATCGTCGAGGACCAGGAGCAGGCCGACAAGCTCTTCGAGATCCTCCCGCAGTGCCCGAAGTTGCGGCACATCTTCTACGACGACCCGCGCGGCTTCCGCCACTACCGGCGCGAGGAGCTCGCGAGCTACGAATCCCTGCTGGAGACAGGCGCCAAGTGGGCCGAGGACCATCCGGGCTTCCTCGAGGAGGAAACCGCGAAGGGGAAGGGCGCCGACACGGCGATCATGCTCTACACCTCGGGCACGACCGGCAATGCCAAGGGCGTGGTGCTGTCCTACGACAACCTGGTGCACTCGAGCCGCGCCTACGCGAAGCTCGAGGGCCTGCGCGACGAGGAGGAGGTCCTCGCCTATCTGCCGATGGCCTGGATCGGCCAGAACCTCTTTTCCTACGCGCAGTGGCTGGTGGTCGGGTTCCGGATCAACTGCCCCGAGTCCGCGGAAACGGTGATCACGGACATGCGCGAGATCGGTCCCACCTACTATTTCGCCCCGCCGCGCGTGCTCGAGGCGCTGCTCACGCAGGTGACGATCCGCATGGAGGACGCCGGGCGCTTCAAACGGTGGCTCTTCCGCCATTTCATGGCCATCGCGCGGCGCGTCGGCTCGCGCATCCTCGACGGGCAGGAGGTC
>CAZOIB010000167.1:0-17373 GCA_964579785.1 uncultured Lysobacter sp.
CGTCGCTGGATCATTGCAGGTGAAGGCACTAGGATCTTCCTTTCGCCGTGCCCGGGGACACGGAGGACGTCGGCGCCCCGGCATGGGGCTGGCTCTTCTCCACGGCGCCGAACAGCGGCAGCTTGCGCATTTCGCCATCGCGGTGCAACCACACGCCGGATTCGTCGAGGCGCTCGATGCGACCGCCCTGGACCGTATCGCCGACACCGTAGCGTCTCCCCTTCCACACCACGAAGCGCTTCCCGTCGACCATGACCAGGTGCTCGGGCCGGAAAACGTCGCCGGATCCCTTGGCACTCGCCGGCTTGGCGCGGAAGGCGGCAGGCGGCTCGGTCGGATCGCGCAACGCCGGCTGTTGCGCGGCCACCGCTGCGGAGAACATCGTCATGGCCAGTACCACCGGGATGCCGAAGGCCTGCGCCACGTAGCGCGGCGTGCCTGCGGGATGCCATGACCGCGCCATGGAATTCACCCGGAATGCACGTCGCGCAGGGACTTCAAGGCTGCCCCTGGGGAGTGACCATGCGCACGACCACCTGCGCGGGAACCGTCTCGGCGGTGGGGCGCAGCGAACTCCAGTGCGCCTGGGGCATGGCGGCTTCGAGCGCTGCTAGATACTCCATCAGGTCAAGATAGCGGCCGGCGAGGGTGATGTCCAGCCCGTCCCCGGCCACGCCCGCCACGCCCGGCGGGGGTGCCGCGCCCGCTTCGGAGGAAGAAGACACGACGCGCACCAGCGCCACCTTGTCGGTGCGCTTCACGACGCGCTTGAGCATCGCCGGCAGGCTCGCCGCCTTCCCGGCGCCATCGGAAAGCGCGGCGATCTCGCGTTCGATTGCCGCGACCTCCGCCTGCAGGCTGGCGGTTTCGGCGCGCAGTTGCGTCGCACGGGTGCGCCGTCCCTCGAGCATGCCGACCTGCGCCTGGTCGCGCAGAGCCTCCATCTGGGCCGACCCCTGGTCGATCTGCGCGGCCCGCTGCTTCTGGGCGGCGGCGAGCGGCATCACGAAGAAGACATAGGTCAAGACCCCCAGCACGACCAGCACGCACAGGAAGATCATGACCCGTTCGCGCAGCGTCATCGCGTCCACGCGGGCGACGGCGCGCCTCAGTTCGGCCTTCACTGGCGGGCCCCCTCTTCCGCGAACGGGACCGCGAGCGCCGCGGCGATGCCGAAGACGAAGACGGGCAGCACGCCGCCGGACGGCGCGGGCGCGTCCGTGCGCTCGATGCGCAGGGTCGGCATCGGCTTGTCCGCCAGGAAGCCGCTCGTGCGCAGTTGTTCCAGCCAGGCGTCGATCGCGGCCGCGTCGAGCGACTTCCCGGTGAGGTCGATGCGCTCGCCGGCGACGCGGACTTCGGTGAGCCAGGCCGCGTCCGGCAGGGTGGTGGCGATCCGGCGCAGGAGCGCGCTCGGCCCGTCGTCAGTGCTCGCCAGTCCGCGCTTCAGGAGGTCGCGCGCACCCTGGCGCGCATCCCGCTGGGACTTCATCGACTGCCACGCCTGCTCGAGGGCGGCAATCTCCTGCGGCGTCGGCGCCACTTCGCCGCCCGGCAGCCGCGGCTTCAACGCGAACGCACTGTCCGCGGCGAGCCGCGCGGCATTGGCGGCCACCTCGCGGCGCAGTTTCCCGGTCTCGACCGACGTCCACCAGCCCAGGACGCCCATGGCCATGAGCGCAATGATGGACCAGACGAGGATGTGCCGGGCGGTGAAGCTCTCCCGCTTCGGGATGAGCCCCGTGTTGAGGAGATTGACCTGCTGCAGGCGCAGGGGAGCGGTGGCGGCCATCAGGATGGCTCGGCGGGTCGCAGGAGCGCACCCAGCAGGGGCAGGTACGCCGTATCCGCCCAGGGAAACGCGGCCTTGCCCGCCGCCACCCGGAACACCGCGGACGGGTCGAGCGGCCGCGCATCGACACCGGTCTCGGTCCTGAGTCGATCGACGAGTGCGGCCGTCTTCACCCCGGCCTCGACCCGCAGCGTGCCCAGGGGCAGGTGCGGATAGCTGTCGTCCCACATCTGCAGGCTGCGGTTCAGCTGGCTCAGGGACTTTGCCGCGGTCTCGGCGCCGACTCCCTCGGAGATCAGGGCGGCCTGCGCCTCGTTCACGGGAACCGCCACCATGTCCGCGTCGAACTCGAAGCGGCGGAAGAAGCTCAGTTGCCCCTGCACGGCGACCACCAGGAGCGCGCGACCCGCGTGCGCGACCAGTGCCGCAGCCACGGCCGGGGCGTCCGCCTGCGTGGCGAGGACCGCGTGCAGGAGGTTGCGTTGCGCCGTCTCGCAGACATCGATGACGGCAAGCGGGCGGCCCAGCCTCTCGCCACTGCGCATGAGGGAGCGGATGACGTCGTTGTGCGCGACCACGGCGATCACCTTGTTCACGACCTCGCCGGCGCCCTCCACGGTCAGCACGTCGAGCGTGTAGTCCTCGGGCGCCCCCTCGAGGAACTCGACCGCCTTCCAGCGCACGGCCTCGCGCAATTCCTCGCGCGGCACGTTGGGCGCCTCCAGCTGGTGGATCTGGTACTCCCCGGGATCGAGCACGGCGATCACGCGGCCCGCCGGCGGCAGCACCGACTTCACGCGCTTCAGGAAGGTCTCCTGCGTCTGGTAGTCGCGCTGTTCCGTGCCCCAGGCGGCGATCGTGGCGCCTGCCTCGTTCGCCTCGGAGGCGAGCACGTAGCGAAAAACGTTGTCGCCGGCGCCGATCGCGAGGATTCCCCCCATCGCTCGCTTGCGCCCCGGCCACCCCGATAACAGCCCCGCCATCCATGCCCCTTTCCCAGTCAGCCTGCGGACAATCTACCGCAAATCGGCCTCCAGCCTGCCATTGCTGCCGCGCCGCCCCCGCAACGGTTGCCCCCTCAACGGAAGTCCTCGCGCGCCGTGCGGGTCGTCGCCCGGTTCAGCGTGCCCGACTTGAAGGCATTCACGGTGACGCTCAGCGGGTGGTCGACGAACGCGCCGTTGGCGTCGGTCACGCGCAGCGTGAACACGCTGGTGGTGGCCGCCGCCGGCGTCGTGGCGTACACCACGCTGTAGCGCCCCCCGAAGCCGAGCGGCATCTGCCCGGCCGCATCGGGTGCCGTGAAGGTGACCGGGTTCGCGCCTCCCGCCACCCAGGTCTCGATCGCGCTGCCTGCGGTGAGACTCACCAGCGAATAGGGATCGCCCGCCCCCGTCCACCCGGCCGGGGCGGTGATCGCGACACTGTTCACGGCGGCGCAGCCGTTGTTGGTCACGGTCGCGCTCAGCTCGACATTGGCGCTGCCGGCATTCACGACCGTGGGGGCGATGCCGGTGGCGAAGCTGCCGCGCGCGACATTGCCCGAGTTCGTCACCTGCGTCGTGTGCGTGGGCGACCCGGCGGTATTGCCGGTGCCGGTCGCCGAGCCGCTGAAATTGAACGGCGTGGTGGTGCCGGTGGCGTTCACCTGGTAGGTCCAGGTGACGCTGGTTGTCGGCGGGGACGGCGCAACGCTGGCGATGGGCGCGGCCGGCGCGGGCCCGGATACGGCCGTCACCGGCGCTCCGGCCACCGGCGTGAGGGTGGGCGTGACGTTGAGGATGCTGTAGGGGTACCCCACGTCGAGCGCCATGGTCACGGTGACGTTCGCGCCCACGTACTGGCACGACGGGGAAGCCGTGATGCTGGCCGAAAAGCGGCCGACCGCGAGCAGGCTGGACGTGGTGGTCTTCGACGTGACCGTGGCGGTTCGGAACGCCATGGCGGTGAAGCTGATGGTACCGACGTCGGTGGCCAGCGTGCTGTAGGTGAAGGTGATGCTGCCCGAGGCGCCCGAAGGCAGGGTGAGCGGACTTCCGGCCGTGCCGGTCAGCGCCTGCGTCACCGTGCCCGTCTTGACCGGCGTGGGCGGATTGGGGCTGGAGACGATGTTGTTTCTCGACGTGGTGGAGTTGTTCCGGACCGTCATCACCAGGCGGAAGCTCGACCCGGCGGTGATCGCCGAGACCGGGGTGCCGAGCGTGTCGGTGATCTGGAAGGAGGTGATGGCGAGCGACATCAGTGTCCAGCCGCCGGCGTTCGCGATCGTGGCGGTTCCCCGCAGGGTGAACGGCGGTCCCGTCGTGGTGTTGGTGAAGCTCGCGCGGATGTCCTGCAGCCTTTCGTTCACGTTGGCCGTGGTCGAGCGCATCGTGATCGCCAGCGTGAAGGCGCGCGAAGCGCCCACGGCGATCGCGTTGGCCCACGAACTCGCGCGGAATGTGACCGACGTCGTGCTCAGCGCAACGGTCGTCCAGCCGGCGGGTGGCGCCGTGGCTGCGGAAAACTGCGACCCGGAGGAGATGCGGAAGCGCACCTCGTGGACACGCTCACCGGCCTGGGCGCCCGTCGCGGTGTTGGTGACCTGGAACGTGAGCGACTGCGTGCTGCCCATGTCGAACTGCGTTCCCACCGCCGGCGCCTGCGTGTAGGTGAAGCTGCGGGCCGCCTGCGCGGATGTCCCCCAGCACGCGAATGCGGCGAGGAGGAGCAGCCCGAAGAACCGCCGGAAGACGAAGTTCGCCATCACCGCATGATCGTCCGGCGTGCATGGCGCGTGGCTCCACCCGCCGAGCCGCTGGCGGCCAGTTCCACCTGGTAGCCGGCCGAGTCCCCGCCCTGCAGCACGGGTGTCACGGGCTGGCCGATGGCATGGGCAACCGAGGTCACCGCTCCCAGGCAGCGCGTGATACCCGTGAGGGTCATGGTGCCGCCACTGGTCGTCGAACCGCCATAGCCGACCTCCTCGCCTTCGATGTCGAGAGTCCCGGCGCCGAGGAACTTGCCGTGCGCATCGACCTGGATCGAGGCGAGCGGCGTGCAGCTTGCCGCCATCGCCGTGCGCAGGATCGTCACCGGATAGACGGCGCTGCTGCGCTGGTGCGCTCCGGCCAGGCTCGTGACCGTGCCCACGCCCTGCGCCCGCGTGACCCCGGTGAAGGTGTTTCCGGCGATGCCCGTGTAGCGCACCAGCTCGCCTCCCGAGGCGAGGTCGTCGTCGACCTGCAGGATGCCGCTCGCCGGGAAGCGGTCGGTGGTGTAGGCATTGATCGTGGTGCCGGCGGCCGTCAGCCGCGTGCGCAGGAGCGTCGCCGGCAGGCTGGTACTCACGGTAAAGGTCCCGCTGCCGAGCGCCTGGGCGGCGGGCGCGGCCGGGTTGGGGTCGCTCGCACTGCGGTACCAGTTCAGGTTCTGTGCCCAGCGACGCTGCTCGGCCTCCAGCCCGCCCTCGGCCAGGAACAGCGCCTGCATGGCCCCGGCTCGGTTGGCCGTGGCGAAAGCGCTGCTCCCGACCAGGTAGCCCAATGCGATCGCCATCGAGACCAGGACGATCATGAGCAGGAGCGCCACGATGGTGAGGAAACCCGCCTGAGGACGGCGCCGGCTCACGGGAAGTTCCTCGGGCTGACGGCGAACCGGTACGCCCGGCTGATCGTGCCCTGCTGGGCCGAGAAGTCGACGATCACGTAGAACACCTGTGCCGGAACCGCCGTCGCGACGCTGGTGCGCGTGAGAAAGGAGAAGCCCAGGCCGGCGATCCCGGCGGCGAGCGGCTGCGAGTTGCGCATCAGTTCGCCCGCGGCTCCCGGACACGTGCCGATCGTCGCCTGGCAATAGCGGATGACCTGGCCTTCGGCGTCGACGAAGGAGATGTCGGATGCGGACGTGATGACCAGGTCGGCGGGGGCGCGGATGGCGCGCAGTTCGCGCGTCATCCGTTCCGCCGCCACGCGCGCCTGCCAGTCGGCCTCGGTGATGTCCCGGCCGGCGAAGTAGGCCCGGAAGCCGTTGTCCATGATCAACGCGGCGACGGCCGAGACGATCCCGAACACGACGATGACCATGATCAGCTCGATGAGGCTGAACCCGCGGTCGTTGCCCATCAGTAGTCGGCCACCAGCGCGGTGGCGCTGAGCGCCGCGGGCCCCGTCACGGTGACGGTGATCACCTTGAAGTTGGCGGGATCCGCGCCCCACCCCGTCACGATGCTGGAGCTGACCGCGTAACCCGCGGGAGGCGTGCAGATCGCCGGGCCCGGGCCCGGCATGCAGGGATCGGCGAAGGCGGCGAAGCCCGCGGCCCGCCGCTGCCCCAGGATCAGCTCCATGCGGCTCTGCGCGAGCTCGGCTGCGCGGTCGAGGCTCCCGACCTCCGCGGAGCCGCGCAAGGGAGCCACCAGCGCCACCACGAGGCCGGCCGTGAGCACGCCGGCCACGACGATGAACACGATCGCCTCGATCAGCGTGAAGCCGGCGGACCCGCGGGCGCGCGGGGTCATTGCACGCGGCCCGTCTCGGGCGCGATGGCGAGACTCGCGCTGTCGCTGCCGGAAGTGAGGGTGATCGTCGCGGGCGAGCCGAGAGCCGTCGTGGCGCTCACGTACGGCACGCCCCTGCCGTCGAAGGCCACGTAGCTGCCGGTGAGCGGCGGGTTGTAGCCGCCCAGGATCGCGGGTGCAACCACGATGGCTGCCGTGCTCGCCGTATTGGGCTGCACGATGGGCGCGCCGCCCATGTCGGTGATCTGGTAGCTGCCGGCGGTGAAGTTGATGCGGTAGCGCTGCCCCCGGCTCATGGAGAGGCTTTGCGTGTAGCGGATGCTGGCGACCAGCTGCGCCTTCAGCGACGGCAGCGTGAGGCTCTGGGTGGTGACGAGCTGCGGCACGGCGACGACCGCGAGTATCCCGACCACCAGCAGGACGGCCACCAGCTCGAACAGGGAGAATCCGCGCGGACGCCCTCGCCGCAGCGACGAGGACATCGGGCGGGCAGCCATCGCGCGCTAGCCGATCAGGCGATTCCGAGCGCGGTGAATGTCGCGGTCACTGCCGCGCCGCCGGTCGGCGTGTAGGTGAGCGTGCAGGTCACGGCCGTGCCCGCGGCAACCGGCGCGGCGGTGATCGCATAGACGCCGCCCGCGGCCGGGAGCCCGCCGGACAGGACGTTGACGCCGTTCGAGCAGTTGTTCACGGCGATGCCCGCCGCGCCGTTGGCGGTACGTGCCGCGAAGTTGATCGCCATCGCCGAGGAAAGCGAGCCCGCTACTCCGTTCACGGCCGCCTGCGCGGCCTCCTGCTTGAGGTTGATGTACTGCGGGATCGCCACTGCGGCCAGGATGCCCAGGATGATGATGACGATGATCAGCTCGATCAGCGTGAAGCCCGCTTGCAGACGTTTCATGTCGCTCTTGCTCCCTCGGCAACGTTGGCTGGAAACGGACCGGCCGGATGGCGGCCGATCCGGGCCACGGCACCGATCAGGTGATTCCCAGCGCAGTGAAGGTCGAGGTCACCGCCGCCCCGCCGGTAGGCGTGAACGTGAGCGTGCACGTGGTGGCGGCTCCCGCAGCCACGGCTGCCGCGGTGATCGCATAGACGCCGCCCGAGGTCGGCAGGCCCCCGCGCAGCACCGTCGACCCGGCGGTGCAGTTGTTCACGGCAACGCCCAGGGCGGGGTTGGCGCTGCGCCCCGCGAAGTTGACGGACATTGCCGACGAAATGGAACCGGCATAGCCGTTCACCGCGGCCTGCGCGGCCTCCTGCTTGAGGTTGATGTAGTTCGGGATCGCCACCGCGGCCAGGATGCCCAGGATGATGATGACGATGATCAGTTCGATCAGGGTGAAGCCGGACTGGATTCGTTTCATTTCATGCCCCTGGACAGGTTGGAGACGCGCCCGGAATTTGCGTGGTGTGGGGATTATCGTCCCTGCCGAGCCCATTCGACAATACCGGCAGGCAACGGGAGGACAAATGCAAACTCATCCGCTGCGCCCGAGCGCGGCCTGCCCCAGCGACCACATCGGCATGAAGACGCCCAGGGCCAGTGCCAGCACCAGGAGCGCCATCACCACCAGCAGCAGCGGCTCGATGACCGTGGACAGCTCCTTGATCGAGTACGCGGTCTCGCGCTCGTACATGCCGGCGATCTCCGTGAGCAGCGCGTCGATCTCGCCGGTCTCCTCGCCCACCGCGATCATCTGCAGCACCACGGGCGTGAACACCCCGGAGGCGACCGCGCTGTGGTACAGGCTGTCGCCGCGGTCGATCGCGGCGCGCAGGCCCTCGATCTTGCGGCCCACGTAGGCATTGTCGGTGGTGCGCGCGACGACCGCGAGCGCCTGCAGCACCGGGATGCCGCTCTGCGAGGCCAGGGCGAAGCTGCGTGCGAACCGCGCCAGGGTCGCCCGCAGGACGATCCTGCCGATGATCGGCAGGCGCAGCTTCTGCGCGTCCCACCAGTAGCGGCCATCGGGCGAGGCGAGGAGCGTGCGCAGCCCGAAGACGCCGCCGGCCAGCGCGGCGAGGATCGCGGGCCACCAGCGCACGGTCCACTCCGAAAAAGTGATGAGGACGCGGGTCATGAGGGGAAGCTTCGCGTTGAACCCGGCGAAGACCCCCGCGAACACCGGGATCACGAAGAGGTTCAGGATCGCCAGCGCGATGCCCCCGGCGATCAGCACGAAGGACGGGTAGCGCAGCGCGGTCTTGATCTGGCCGCGCACGTCCTTCTCGAATTCCAGGTGGGTGTACAGCCGATTGAACACCTCGGCCAGGCGTCCGCTGATTTCGCCCACCCGGATCATCGCCACGTAGAAATCCGAGAACACGCGCGGGTGCCGCGCCATGGCCGCGGAAAGCTCGCGCCCCTTCTCCAGGCTGGAACGGACTTCGCCCAGCACGTCGGCGAAGGCGGGATTGACCGTGGAATCCTGCAGGCCCGCCAGCGCGCGCAGGATGGGCACGTTGGTCCGCTGCAGGGCGTACATCTGGCGGGAGAAGAGGATCACGTCGTCGTCCGTGATCGTGTCGAAGCGGAACTTCTCCCACCAGGGCGCCGCGACCTGCGGCGCGGCCACCGCGTCGGCGGCCGCCGACACTTCGGTCACCGCCACGCCCTTGGCGACCAGCTGCTCGACCAGCTTCGCCGGCGACTCCGCCTCGAGGCTGCCGCTCACTGGCGCGAGGCTCGCGTCGCGCCCGCGGTACGTGTAGAGCGGCACCGGGTCAGTCCTCGCCGGCGCTCACCACGTGCATCGCCTCGTCCACCGAGGTGCGACCCGCCTTCACGAGGGCGAACGCATGGGCCATCAACGTGTGCCCTTGCATGCTGGCGCGCGCGGCGGCGAGGAGCGGCGCGCCCCCGCCGACCATCGCCGCCTGGATGAGCGCTTCGTCCATGACGAAGATCTCGTAGATGCCGCTGCGGCCGCGGTAGCCGGTGTTGTTGCACAGGGTGCAGCCCTTCCCGCGCCGGACCGGGATGCGCGCGCCCTCCTCGCCGCCGGCCAGCGCGAGCCAGGCGCGTTCCTGGGCGCCGGGCTCGTGAGCCTGGCTGCATCCCTCGCAGTTGAGGCGGCACAGGCGCTGCGCGACCACCGCGCGCAGGCAGGTCGCGACCATGAAGGTGGGCGCGCCCATGTCGAACAGACGGAACATGGCGCTCGGCGCGTCGCGGGTGTGCAGCGTGGACAGCACCATGTGGCCG
Source organism: uncultured Lysobacter sp. (assembly GCA_964579785.1). GTDB lineage: Bacteria > Pseudomonadota > Gammaproteobacteria > Burkholderiales > Usitatibacteraceae > FEB-7. Next base: position 9,499 of record CAZOIB010000167.1, read on the forward strand.
GTGAGCGCGGCGCGCAGGCCGATCTCCACCGTCTCGGTGTCGCGCATCTCGCCCACCAGCACCACGTCCGGATCCTGGCGCAGGGTCGCCCGCAGCACGCGCGCGAAGGTGAGCTCGATCTTCTCGTTCACCTGCACCTGCACGATGCCCGGCAGGCGGTACTCCACGGGATCCTCGATCGTGACCACCTTCTGCGCCGCGAGGTCGACCTCGGAGAGCGCCGCGTACAGCGTCGTCGTCTTTCCGGCGCCGGTCGGTCCGGTCACCAGCACCATCCCCGAGCCGGAACCGAGGATGGCGCGCAGGCGTTGCACCATGTCCTCCGGCATGCCGATGCCGTCGAGTCCCGGGACCTTGCCGGACTGGTCGAGGAGGCGCAGCACGATCGACTCGCCGTGCTGCCCGGGAAGCGTCGACATGCGCACGTCGATCTCGCGGTCGCGGACCCGCGCGGAGAAGCGCCCGTCCATGGGCAGGCGCTTCTCCGAGATGTCGAGGTGCGCCATGAGCTTCAGCCGCTGCGTGAGCGCGCTGGCGATGCGGGCGTCGGCCGCCGCCTGCGGCTGCAGCACGCCGTCGATGCGGAAGCGGATCTGCAGGGCGCGCTCCTGCGGCTCGATGTGGATGTCGGAGGCGCGCACCTGCACGGCATCCTCGAGCAGCGATTGCATCAGGCGCGCCACCGGCGCCTCGTCCTTGTCCTCGCGCTCGCCCGGCCCGGCCTCCGCGGACTGGCCGAGGTCCTTCTCCAGGGCGCGTGCGTGCCCGGTGATCTCGTCCGTGCGCCGGTACATGCGGTCCAGCGTGGCGAGGACCTGGCTTTCGGGACAGACGGCCACGGCGATGGGGGACTTGAGCAGGCGCTCGATCTCGTCCTGGCCGCTGACATCGACGGGGTCGGCCACCCCGACCAGGAGACCCGATCCGCGCCGCTCCAGCACCACGGCGCGATGGCGGCGCGCCGCGGCTTCGGGCAACAGGCGCACGAGATCCGGGCGCACGTCGTACTGGACGAGATTGACGAACGGGAGCCCGAGCTGCCGGGACAGGAACTGGGCGAGCTCGTCCTCGCCGAGCGCGCCGCCCTGCACGAGCACCTGCCCGAGGCGCTTGCCCGTCGCGGCCGCGGTGGCGAGCGCGGCATCGAGCGCCGCCTGGGTGACCAGGCCTTCGGCGACCAGCCGCTCGCCCATGCGAAAGCGGCCGCGCGGCCCGGCGCCGGCGTCCTTGTCCTTGCCCGGTCTGTTGCTCATGGTCGGTGCTTTCCGTCTCGCAAGCTGTTGCCCGAGTAGGCCCAAAAATGCCGGGCGCGTCAATCGCGCGAGCCGCACGGCTGCCCCGGGCCCGGCGCCGCGGTCAGCGCAGCCAGCCCTTGGCCAGGAAGGCGTAGAGCACGCCGAGGATCAGGACCAGCGTGGCGAACGCCACCTGCCCCAGCGTCACCGACCACGGCGAGTCGGCGAGGTTCATCCCCAGCAGTCCGCCCGTGATCGCCGGGATGAGGCCCAGCGTGCTCATGATGGCCACCAGGCGCATGAAGCGGTTCGTCTCGTGCGCGGCGACGTTGATGTGCAGGTCGATGAGCGAGAGCACCGCCTCGCGCGCGTTGTCGACGGTCTCGTAGAGGTAGTCGGCTTCCTCCGCAAGCCGCTTCGCCCCCTCGCGGCCGTTCTCGCCAAGGCCGGGGAGCGTGCGCCGCCCTTCGGCGAGCATCTCGAGGATGCCGCGCAACCGCCACAGGTCGCCCTTGGCCACGGACAGCGCCCGCTTCAGCCGGAACGTCGCCTCGAAGAAGCGTTCCGGGCTCTCGTCGGCGGGCAGCGATTCCAGTTCGCGCACCTCGCGCTCCAGGCGCCCGGCAAGCTCCTCGTTGCGCCCGAGGACGCGGCGCACGACGTCGAGCGCGCAGCGCGGCCCCCAGGGAAGGTCGGCATAGGCGGCCGGCGGCTTCCCGAGATCGAGCGCGTGCTGCGCGAGCGACAGCACGTCGTCCCCGGTGAGCAGCATCAGCACCGGATCGCGGCACAGGATGTCGGTCGGGGACGGCACGGACAGCGTAAGCGCGGACCAGCGCGGCCCAGACTCGAGCCGCGGATAGCTGGACTCGTTCAGCGCCGCATCCACCATCACGTGCGGCACGCCGGCGGCCTCGGCGGCCTCGCGCAGCCGTTGCGGCGAGAGATTCGAGGCATGGATCCACTCGCTCGTCGGCGAGGCGGCCCAGCGCAGGAGGTCCTCCCACGTTCCGGCAAGCGCCACAGCGCCGCCACGCGGCAGGCGCGCGACGCGCGGCGGCCCCTCGGGCAGCCCGCGCGGCACCGGCAATGCCGGCGTGCCGACGCCATGCCCCGCGCGCATGCCGAACAGCAGCACCCGGAAGAGCCGCAGGATGCGCAGCGCCGGCATGGTGCGCGCGGCATCCGAGATGGCCGGCAGGAGCGACGCCACGGAGCCCAGGACGATGGCGGCGTCGAGGATGCGCCACGGATCGCGCACGTAGGCGCCGCGATCCGCGGCAACGGCGAGCTGCACCAGGTATTCGAGCGCGAAAGTCGCGACGATTGCCCATTCCAGGGCATCGATCACGCTTTCGGCCGTGGGGGTGAGTACAAAGAGAAACGGCGCCAGCCCCGTGCCCAGGGCGGCCAGGGCGAGGAAGCCCATCACGGCTTCGCTGAGGAAGGCGGAAAGGCGGCGCAGCATGCTTTCATCCTAGGCGCGGCACCGCACCCGCGCAAGCGCACGGGCCGCGCCGCCCTCAGCCGGTGGCGCGCAGCTGCAGGCCCTTGAGGTACTCGCCTTCGGGAAAGTGGATCGACACCGGGTGGTCGGGGCTCGCGCCGAGCCGGCGTTCGATCACGAGGTCGGCGCGGGCATCCGCCGCCGCTCCCGCGATGATCTTCTGGAAGAGCTCGGGGCCCACGGCGCCGGAGCAGGAGAACGTGAGGAGGCTTCCGCCCGGCGCGAGCAGCTTCATCGCCAGCAGGTTGATGTCCTTGTAGGCGCGCGCCGCGCGCGGCACGTGCTTCTCGGTCGGCGCGAACTTCGGCGGATCGAGGACGATCAGGCCGAAGCGCCGGCCCTGGTCGCGGAGCTTCCGGAGCAGTTCGAACACGTCGGCGGCCAGCCACTGCGCGCGCGCCGCATCGAGCCCGTTGGCCGCGACATTGCGGCTGCCGATGGCGAGCGCCTCCTCCGAGGTGTCCACCGACAGGACGCTCCGGGCACCCGCCGCCAGCGCCGACAGCGTGAAGCCCCCGGTATAGCAGAAGGCGTTCAGGACATCGCAGTCGCGAGCGAGCTTCCCCGCCAGCGCCCGGTTGTCGCGCTGGTCGAGGAAGAAGCCGGTCTTCTGGCCGTGCACGAAATCCACTTCGTAGGCGAGCCCCGACTCGACGATGCGTGCGGCTGCGCCGGGCTCCCCGGCCAGCGGTCCGGCGCGGGGGGCGAGCCCCTCGAGCGTGCGCACCTCGGCATCCGAGCGCTCGTAGAGCGCGCGCAGGCCGGCGGCGCGCCGGATCGCCTCGGGCCAGAATCCGCGCCAGCGTTCCGCGCCAGCGGAGAGCAACTGCACGACCCCGGTGTCGCCATAGCGATCGAGGATGAGTCCCGGCAGGCCGTCGGACTCCGCGTGCACCAGCCGGCAGGCGTCGTTGCGCGCATCGAGGAGCGAGGCCCGCCTCGCCACCGCGGCCCGCAGGCGGGAGGCGAGGAATGCCTCGTCGATCGGCGTCGCCGCGTCGAAGGACCAGACGCGCGCCCGGATCTGCGAGGAAGGCGACCAGGCCGCCGATCCGAGGGGAGAGCCGTCGTGCGCGACCAGGGCCACCGTGTCCCCGGCCTCGGGCGCGCCCTCGACGCGTTCAATCGCGCCGGAGAAGATCCACGGGTGGCGGTGCCGGAGAGACTTCTCGCGCCCGGCCCTGAGGACGACGCGGGCGGGAACCGCCATCAGATCCGCCGCGCCTGGTCGACGCCCGGCACGTCGCGCACCTGCCGCAGCACGCGCTGGATCGCGTCGCCGCTGTCGACCTGCAGCGTGAAGCGCATGAACGCATGCGCCCCGCGCGACAGGGTATTGACCGCCGTGACGTTGATGCGCTCGCGCGAGATCGCCTCCGAGATGTCGCGCAGCAGCCCCTGGCGGTCCAGCGACACCACCTCGATGTCCGCGGCGAAAGGCGCCTCTCCCGTCTTGCCCCACTCCGCCGGCAGGAGGCGCTCGCGCTGCGCCTCCGCGAGGCCGGTGACATTGAGGCAGTCGGCGCGGTGCACCATCACGCCGCGCGCGCGCGTGATGAAGCCGATGATCGGATCCGGCGGCACCGGCTTGCAGCACTTGGCGACCAGGGTGGCGATGTTGTTGACCCCCAGCACCAGCACGCCCGAGGAAGTGCGCGAGGGCGGCGCGGGCTTCACCGTGACCGCGGGAGTGGCCTCCGCGGGAACTTCGCCGCGCACGGCGATCTCGACCTGGCGCGAGGTGATCTCGCCGCGCCCGAGGGCGGCGAAGAACTCCTCGGTGCGCTCGAACCCGCACGCGGAGGCGATGCGCTCGTGCGCGAAGCTCGTGGCCCCCAGGCGCGTGAGTTCCTTCTCGAGGGCGCCCCGGCCGGCGGCTGCGTCGTCCGCGAAGTCCTCGTGGCGGAACCACTGCCGCACCTTGGCCAGCGCGCGCGGGCTGGCGAGATAGCCGCCGGAGAGCCAGTCGCGCGAGGGGCCGCCCTGCTTGGCGGACAGGATCTCCACGCGCTGCGCGTTGGCGAGCTTCGTGTTGAGCGGCACCATCTGGCCATCGACCTTGGCGCCGCGGCAACGGTGGCCGAGATCGGTGTGCACGTGGTAGGCGAAGTCGATCGGCGTGGCGCCGGCCGGCAGGTCCACCACGCGGCCCTGCGGGGTGAGGACGTAGATCGTCTCCTCGAAGAGCCCGCGCGCGGCCCGTCCCGCGCCGCCCTCGGCGCCGAGGACGTCCGCCCGCCAGGCGAGGACCTGGCGCAGCCACGCGATCTTCGCATCGAACTTCTGGTCGGCCCGGCGGCCCTCCTTGTAGCGCCAGTGCGCGGCCACGCCGTGCTCGGAGTGCTGGTGCATGTCCTCGGTGCGGATCTGCACCTCGAGCGTCTTGCCCTCGGGCCCGACCACGGCCGTGTGCAGCGACTTGTAGGCGTTCGCCTTGGGGCTCGCGATGTAGTCGTCGAACTCGCCCTCGATGGGCGCCCAGAGGTCGTGCACGACGCCGAGCGCGGTGTAGCACTCGCGCACGTTCTTCACGATGATGCGCACGGCGCGGATGTCGTAGAGCTTCTCGAAGGCGAGATTCTTGCCGCGCATCTTGCGGAAGATCGAGTAGAGGTGCTTGGGGCGCCCCTGGATCGCCGCCGCGATGCCCATGTCGGCCAGCTCGCCGGAAAGGGTGGCGACGACGCGCGCGATGTAGGCCTCGCGGTCGTTCCTCTTCTCGTCGAGGAGGCTCGCGATCCTCCGGTAGACCTCGGGTTCGGTGAAGCGGAACGCGAAGTCCTCCAGCTCCCACTTGAGCTCCGCCACGCCGAGACGGTTGGCGAGCGGCGCGAAGAGCGCCAGCGTCTCCGTTCCCGCGGTGCGGCGCGCGGCCTCGTCGGCTTTCGTGAGGGAACGCAGGTGGACCACGCGTTCGGCGAGCTTGATCAGGACGACCCGGACGTCCTCGGCGATGGCGAGCAGCATCTTGCGCAGCTGCTCCGGATCGGGCCCGGCCGCCGCCAGCGACTCGATGCGCCCGGCGCGCTGCAGGCCCCTGAGCAGTTGCGCGAGATCGGCGCCGAAGGCCGCCTCGATGCCCTCGAGATCCAGCTCCGCACCGGGGATCGCCACGCTGATGAGGGACGCCGCGACGGTGTCGGGGTCCGCTCCCTGCATCACCAGGAGCCGCGCCACGGACACCGCGCGGTCGAAGGCCTCCTCGCGACCCGCGGCCTGGCAGGCGCCGCGCGCGAGTTGCAGCGCGCGCTGCGGTGCGTCGGCCAGGGCCGCGCCATAGGTCGTCACGAGTCCGGCCTCGAGCTGGGACAGGTCGGCGCGGGAATGTTCGGTCAGCACGGAAGGAGGCTCGTCGGGCGGGTGGCAGCGCAAATTCTACGCCCTACCCGATCGTCACCCGCTCCCGGCATCCACGCCACATGGTGGTGCGGATGCACCAACGTGGCTCGCCGAAGCGCCAACGCGTTGCCGCGCGCGCATTTCTTTCCATTGCGGGGAACCGTGCGTATCCTCATTGGCACGGAGATTGCACAGCTCCTGGAAAAAGCCCGAATGTCCATGCCGCTGACCCAGTTCCACAACGAGATGTATGCCGAGGACGGGGCGGTGCGGCCGCATTACGCGGCCTTCGCCAACTGGCTGCGCGAGACGCCGCCGGAACGCATCGCGCAGAACCGCCATGCGGCCGACCTGCTGTTCCATCGCGTCGGCATCACCTTCGCCGTCTACGGGGAGGCTTCCGGGACGGAACGCCTGATTCCCTTCGACATCGTGCCGCACGTGATACCGGGGGACCGGTGGCAGCGCCTGGCCGACGGCCTGCGGCAGCGCGCGACGGCGCTCAACCGCTTCCTGCACGACATCTACCACGGCCAGGAGATCCTCGCCGCCGGCAAGATCGCGCGCGCGGACGTCGAGGGCAACAGCCAGTTCCGCCGCGAGATGATCGGGGTCGACGTCCCCGGCGGCGTCTACGCGCACATCGCCGGCGTCGACCTGGTGAAGAACATCGACGGGGAGTACTACGTCCTCGAGGACAACCTGCGCACGCCCTCGGGGGTGTCGTACATGCTCGAGAACCGCAAGATGATGATGCGGCTCTTTCCCGAGCTCTTCGCGCTGCAGACCATCCGGCCCGTGGACCACTACCCGGACCTCCTGCTCGAGACGCTGCGCGAGGTGGCGCCGCGCGACGTCGAGAACCCGGTCATCGTGCTCCTCACGCCCGGGCACTTCAACAGCGCCTACTTCGAGCACGCCTTCCTCGCGCAGCAGATGGGCATCGAGCTGGTCGAGGGCCAGGTCCTCTTCGTCGCGGACAGCACGGTGTTCATGCGCACGACGCAGGGGCCGCAGCGCGTGGACGTGATCTACCGGCGCCTGGACGACGACTTCCTCGACCCGCTGGCCTTCCGCCCCGACTCGATGCTGGGCGTGCCCGGCCTCCTCGAGGCCTACCGCGCCGGGCGCGTGGCGCTCGCCAACGCGATCGGCACGGGTGTCGCGGACGACAAGTCCATGTACCCCTTCGTGCCCGAGATGATCCGCTTCTATCTCGGGGAGGAGCCGATCCTCGCCAACGTCCCGACCTACCTGCTGCGCAACCCGGAGGATCTCGCCTACACGCTCGCCCACCTCGGGGAACTGGTGGTGAAGGAGACGCAGGGCTCGGGCGGCTACGGCATGCTCGTCGGTCCGACCGCGACGCGCGAGGAACGCGAGAAGTACCGCCAGCGCATCCTCGACTCCCCCGAGCGCTTCATCGCCCAGCCCACGCTCTCGCTGTCGCAGGTGCCGACCTTCGCCGGCGACTCGCTCGCCGGCAGGCACATCGACCTGCGTCCCTACGTGCTGTCGGGGCGCGAGGTGCGCTTCGTCCCCGGCGGGCTCACGCGCGTGGCACTGCGCGAAGGCTCCCTCGTCGTGAACTCCTCCCAGGGTGGCGGGGTGAAGGACACCTGGGTGGTGGACTGACATTGAGTGATGCGAGCGAACTTCTTTGGAAACGCCGATGAACGCCGATGCCCCGCCGATTGCCGCCGATAACGGCCTGATGAATGGGGCTTTGCGGAATGGAGTAATGGTGCGAAGTGCTTCCCATTCCTATCGCGACGACTCATATCTGAATGATCG